>JAEWFB010000506.1 GCA_023389095.1 Actinomycetes bacterium | reverse complement strand
GCCCACGCATGCGGCCGGTGCCGCGCGCTCCGGGCGCACGCGGTGCCCTCGCGCCGGACATCAGGGGAGCGGGAAGGGCAGCTCGAGCCCGTCGAGGGCCCGGCGGCATGCGCACGTGGCGACGTCGTCGGCCTCGTGGGCGGGCAGCTGGCCGATGGCGTCGCGCAGGACCTGCTTGAGCCGCTCGACGTTGGTGCCGAAGACCCGCAGCACCTCCTCGTGGGTCACGGCGTCGCCGCCCTCGACCCCGGCGTCGGCGTCCGTGACGAGGGCGATGTTCGTGAAGCACAGGGCGAGCTCGCGGGCCAGCGCGGCCTCGGGCATCGCCGTCATGCCGACGATCGACCAGCCGGCCTGCTGGTGCCACACCGACTCGGCCCGCGAGGAGAACCGGGGGCCGTTGACGACGACGAGGGTGCCCTCCGGCTCGACCTCGAACCCGGCGAGGCGCGCCGCGTCGACGGCGACCTGCCGGCCGTTGGGGCAGTACGGGTCGGCGAACCCCACGTGCACGACCGGCCCCTCGACGTCGTACACCGTGTGCTCCCGGCCCCAGGTGCGGTCGACGACCTGGTCGGGCACGACGACGGTTCCCGGCCCCTGGTCGGGTCGCAGCGACCCCACGGCGCACGGAGCGAGCACCTGGCGGACGCCGACGGCCCGCAGCGCCCAGAGGTTGGCGCGGTAGTTGACGCGGTGCGGCGGGAAGCGGTGGCCCTGGCCGTGACGGGCGACGAAGGCGACCGAACGGCCCTCCACCTCGCCGATGACGAGGGGGTCGCTCGGGCGCCCGAAGGGGGTGTCGACCTCGACGGTGTCGTACTCGTCGAGGAAGTCGTAGAGGCCGGACCCGCCGATGATGCCGATCTCGGCACGCGGCCCACCCGAGGACGCCGAGGAGTCCGAGGACGCTGCCGACGCGTCGGCGGCGGGCGCGAGCAGGGCGGTGGGCTCGGCGTCGGGGTGGCTGCCGGGGGAGTCAGTCGTCATGGCCCGAGCCTAGGGCGCGGGCCGGGACCGGACGGCGGCGTCAGCCGGGGCTGGGGACGAAGGGCCGCCGCGTCAGGAGGCTCTGGACGACGAGCTCGCGGCCGTCGACGACGCGCCCGACGAGGAGGAGCCAGACGAGCCCGACGAGCCCGACGAGCTCGACGAGGAGGACCCCGAGGAGGACGAGGAGTCCGAGGACCCGCCGGTCGAGGCGGACGAGGACTCCTTGGACGACCCGGCCGCCTTCGCGCCGTTGCCGGCCGAGCCGGACGAGCGCGAGTCGGTCTTGTAGAAGCCGGACCCCTTGAACGCGATGCCCACCGGGTGGATCACCTTGCGCAGCCGCGGCTCACCGCACTCCGGGCACACCGTCAGGGCGTCGTCGGTGAACGACTGGCGGATGTCGAACGCGTGGCCGCACTCGGTGCACGCATAGGAGTAGGTGGGCATGGAGACCTCGGAGATCAGGAGAGGAGCGGGAGACCGTCGTCCAGTCTACGTCCAGCCCGCGAGCCGCCCGTCGCGGCTGACGGCCCGGATGCGGTCGACGGTGCGGCGGCGGACCCTCGTCGTGGCCACGACGAGGAACTGGTCGCCGTGGCGCAACGTGGTGTGCGGCTCGGGCACGAACCCCTCGCCGCCCCGCACGACGAGGGTGACATTGGCGCCCCGGGGCAGGCGCAGCTCGAACACGGCGACGCTGTGATGAAGTGATTCGCTGCCCACCGAGACCTGCACGACGTCCGCGCCGATCTCGATGAGCGAAGTGGACTCGAGGTCGACGTCGACCGAGTGGACGCCTTCGGTGAGCCCGAGGCGGCGCGCGATCCACGGCAGCGTCGGTCCCTGCACCACCGTGAAGATGACGACGAGCATGAAGACGAGGTCGAAGATCCACTCGGTGTCGGGGGTGCCGGCGGTGAGCGGCACGGTGGCGAGGACGACGGGGACGGCCCCGCGCAGCCCCGCCCACGACAGGAAGGCCTGCTCGCGCCACGGGACGCGGAACCACACGGTCGACAGGTACACCGACAGCGGCCGGGCCACGAGCAGCAGGACGAGCCCGATGACGACGGCCGGCACGAGCTGTTCGTCGAGGCGTCGGGGGTCGGCGAGCAGCCCGAGCAGCACGAAGAGGCCGATCTGCGCGATCCAGCCGAGGGCGTTGGCGAAGCTCTGCACCGGGGTGCGGTTGGGCAGGCCCATGTTGCCGAGCACGAGCGCCGCCAGGTACGTCGCGAGGAAGCCGCTGACGTGGATCTGTGCCGCCACCGCGTAGGCGAGCACGGTGAGGGCGACGACGCCGATGGAGAACAGGGCCGAGGAGCCGCCCGCGACGCGGCGCAGCAGCTGCCCGCCCAGCCAGCCCAGGGCGATGCCGACGACCGCGCCGCCGACCAGCTCGACGGCGGCGTGGAACACCAGCAGCCACCACGGCTCGCCGTGACCGCCGGGCACGCCCTGGGCCGCGAAGGCGACGACGAGGATGACGACCGGCGCGTCGTTGAACCCGGACTCGGCTTCGAGCATCCCCGAGAGCTTCTTGGGCAGCGGGACGTTGCGCAGCACCGCGAACACGGCAGCCGCGTCGGTCGAGGAGACGATGGCACCGACGAGCAGCGAGATCGTCCACGACAGGGGCAGGATCGTGTGGGCCGCGACCGCCACGACGAGCACCGAGACGACGACGCCGAGGGTCGCGAGCACCGCCGCTGGGGCGACCGACTCGCGGATGTTCTCCCACGACGTCGTCAGGCCGCCCTCGGCGAGGATGAGCACGAGGGCGGCGTAGCCGAGCACGCGGGTGATCGACGCGTCGTCGAACTGGATGCCGGCGCCGGCGTTGCCGAGCACCAGGCCGATGCCGAGGTAGATGAGCAGCGAGGGCAGTCCCGACCGGACCGACAGCCGCACGGCCGCGACGGCGACGAGCAGCACGACCGAGCCGACGAGGAGCACGCCCGTGAGGTCGTCGAGCGTCATGGTCGACGACGTGATGGACGGCGCTCCGGGCAACGGCGGCTCCTCGGGTTCGGGCCAATCCAACCATCCGCCGTCGGCACGCCGTGGCACGGTCCACGCCTGGCCACCCCCTGGTGCACCGTGGCCTAGGCTCGTCGCGTGTCACGGTTGAAGCGCGCCCCTCGCATCCTGCTGCTCGTCGCCGTACTCGTCGTCTTCGTCCTCGTCGGCGCGGGCGTCCTGTCGGTGGGTGTGGTGCGCCAGACGTTCCCGCAGACCACCGGCACGCTCCAGATCGAGGGGCTGACCAGCTCGGTGTCGGTCAAGCGCGACGACCGTGGCATCCCGACGATCTACGCCGACACCGCCCAGGACCTCTTCCGCGCCCAGGGCTTCGTCAGCGCCCAGGACCGCTTCTTCGAGATGGACCTGCGCCGGCACGTCACGGCCGGGCGTCTCTCCGAGCTCGTCGGGTCCGGCGGCATCGACAGCGACAAGGTCATCCGCACCATGGGGTGGCGACGCGTCGCCGAGGCCGAGCTGCCCAAGCTCGCGCCCGAGACGCGTCAGTACCTGCAGGCCTACGCCGACGGGGTCAACGCCTACATCAGGCAGACCGAGACCCCCGAGAAGATGTCGCTCGAGTACACCTTCCTGCGACGCACCAACCCCGGCTACCGCGTCGAGCCGTGGACGCCGGTCGACTCCCTCGCGTGGCTCAAGGCGATGGCCTGGGACCTGCGCGGCGACTACAACGACGAGCTGGCCCGCGCGCTGCTCTCACGCAACCGCATCCCCCTCAAGCAGATCCAGCAGCTGTACCCGCCGTACCCGTACGACCGCAACCAGCCGATCCTGTCTGCCGACGACTGGCAGCCCGCCACGGCCCCGACCTCCCAGGCCGCGAGCGTCGCACCGCCCGCGCTCACGCAGCTGCGTGGCTCCGACGGCGGCCACGCGGTCACCACGGCCCTGGCCGCGCTGGACGCGGTGCCGGCCAGCCTCGGCCGCGGGTCCGACATCGGGTCGAACTCGTGGGTCGTGTCCGGGTCGCGCACGACGACGGGCAAGCCGCTGCTGGCCAACGACCCGCACCTGGGCCTGTCGATCCCGAGCGTGTGGAGCCAGGTCAACCTGCAGTGCCGGACCGTCTCGCAGGCGTGCCCCTTCCGCGTCTCGGGCTTCACGTTCTCGGGCGTGCCCGGCGTCGTCATCGGCCACAACGACAAGGTCGCGTGGGGCATGACCAACCTCGGCCCCGACGTCACCGACTTCTACCTCGAGCAGACGAGCGGCGACACCTACCTGCGCGACGGCAAGCGGGAGCCGCTGAGCACCCGCGACGAGACGATCAAGGTGGCCGGCGGCCCCGACGTCACCATCACGGTGCGCGGCACGGTGCACGGCCCGATCATGAGCGACGTCGTGCCCTCGATCGACGAGGCCGGCGACCGCCTCGCCGTGCGCGGCGCCGCCCAGGGCAACCGGTACGCGGTGTCGATGGCCTGGACCGCCCTGACGCCCGGCACGACGGGCGATGCGATCTTCGCCCTCGACAAGGCGCAGAACTGGGGCGACTTCCGCAAGGCGGCGGCGCTGTTCACCGTGCCGTCGCAGAACCTCGTCTACGCCGACACCGCGGGACACATCGGCTACCAGTCGCCCGGCCGGATCCCGATCCGCCGCTCGGCCACGCCCGGCTCGCCCCCCGGGTACTGGCCGGCGCCCGGCTGGGACAGCCAGTGGGACTGGAAGGGCTACGTGCCCTTCCAGGACCTCCCGACGACCTACGACCCGCCGGAAGGGTTCATCGTCACCGCGAACCAGGCCGTGACCGCGAGCCCGGACCCGTTCCTGACGACCGAGTGGGACTACGGCTTCCGCGCCCAGCGCATCCGCACCCTCCTCGGCGCGGCGACCAAGGTGTCGCCCGAGCTGATGTCACAGGTGCAGGGCGACGTCCGCAACACCTTCGCCCCCTCCCTCGTCGAGCGCCTGCTCGCCGTCCAGGTCGACGACTTCACCGGCCAGGCCCAGCGCCTGCTGCGCGACTGGGACGGCAGCCAGCCCGGCGACAAGTCGCGCGACTCGGCCGCGGCCGCCTACTACAACGCGGTCTGGAAGCACCTGCTCGAGTACACCTTCGACGAGCTGCCGCCCGAGATCGCCCCCGACGGTGGCAGCCGCTGGATGGTCGTCGTCGAACAGCTGATGAAGGACCCGAAGAACGACTGGTGGGACGACAAGACGACCCCGGGCGTCACCGAGGGCCGCGACGAGATCCTCAAGCGCGCGCTCGTCGAGGCGCGCCTCGACCTCGCCCGAGAGCTCGGCAAGGTGCCCTCGACGTGGCGCTGGGGCCGGCTGCACCAGCTCGACCTCAAGCACCCGGTCATGGGCGACCCCTCGGTGCCCCAGGTGGTCCGCGCCCTGTTCGACCGCGGCGGCATCGAGCTCGGCGGCGGCAACTCCATCGTCAACGCCAACTCGTGGAACGCCTCGGAGCCCGGCTACGGCGTCACCACCGGGCCCTCGATGCGAATGGTCGTCGACCTGTCGCACCTCGACGCGTCGACCTGGGTCAACTCGACCGGCCAGTCCGGGCACGCCTACCAGGACCACTACGCCGACCAGATCGACGCGTGGGCCGCGAACGAGTCGTTCCCGTGGCCCTTCTCGCAGGCTGCGGTCGCCGAGGCGACCGGTGACGAGCTGACGCTCGTCCCACCCGGCACGCCCCAGCCCTGACGCGTCGGGCGGCGTCGATCGGCGTCGGTCGGGCGGCGTCGGTCGGGCGGCGTCGGTCGGGCCGCGTCGGTCGGGCGGCGTCGGTCGGCGGCGTCGGTCGGCGGCGTCGGTCAGGGGAGCAGGACGACGCGTCCGGACGTCGTGACCCAGCCGTCGACCGGCTGGTCGTGCCCGTCCCGGGGGAGGTCGGTCTCGCTCACCTCGCCCTCGTGCAGGAGCGTCACGACGAGCGTGCCGGGCGAGCGGTGCCGCAGGGCCCGGTCGTAGCAGCCGCCGCCCTGCCCGAGCCGGGTGCCGTGGCGGTCCACGGTCAGGCCCGGGGCGACCACGACCCCGCACGTGGCCAGGGCGTCCTCCCCGAGCCAGGCCGCGCGCTCGGCGTCGGTGGGCTCGCGTCGCAGCCGGCGCACGACCGACGCGTCGGCCTGCACCCCGCGGACCGCGTGACGCCACTCGAGCGAGTAGTCGTCGAGGACCACGGGTACGAGCACCTCGTGACCGGCATCGAGCAGGGCCTCGACGAGGGGTCCGGTGGGAGGCTCGTCCGGCAGCGACTCGTAGACGGCGACGCGCGCCCCGGCGGGCACGAGCGCGAGGACGGCACCCGCGAGGGCTGCACCGGCCTGCTCGGTCGCGCCGCCGTCGAGCGCCGTGACGATCGCCCGGCGTCGAGCTCGGGCGGCGTGACGCACCTCACGTTTGTCCGGGGCGCTCACGTGCGGGCCCCCAGCGGGCACTTCCGATGCTCTGGGCAACCGCACATGCGGCCCATCGTAAGGTGATGCCCATGAGTGACCAGGGCCTGCGCGCATCGGTCGAGCTGATGGAGCGACGTGGCCTCGGGCCCGAGGCCATCAAGGTCTTCGAGCACTACTACGAGCAGCTCGAGGGTGGTGCCCAGGGCACCATCCCCGAGGACACGATCGAGCCGCTCGGCACCGTCACCGAGCTGCTCCAGGTGTCGGTCACCGACGAGGAGGCGCGTCGCGCGCTGTCCCAGACGGCGGTCATCAAGCTCAACGGCGGCCTCGGTACCGGCATGGGCATGACGGGAGCGAAGTCGGCCCTCGAGGTCAAGGACGGCCTGACCTTCCTCGACATCATCGCCAAGCAGGTCCTCGCCCTGCGCGAGCGGTGGGACGTCGAGCTGCCGCTCGTGCTCATGAACAGCTTCCGCACCCACGAGGAGTCGCTGCGGATCCTCGAGAAGTACGACACGCTGCCCGTCGAGGGCCTGCCGCTCGACTTCCTCCAGAGCGCCGAGCCCAAGCTGCGGCCCGACGACCTCACCCCGATCCGGTGGCCCCAGGACCCCGAGCTCGAGTGGTGCCCGCCCGGGCACGGCGACGTCTACGTCTCGCTCGTCACCTCCGGGGTCCTCGACGCGCTGCTGGCCAAGGGCATCCGCTACGCGTTCCTGTCCAACTCGGACAACCTGGGCGCCACGTGCGACCCCGACGTCGCCGCCTGGATGGTGGAGCACGGGCTGCCGTTCGTCGCCGAGGTCTGCAAGCGCACCAAGAGCGACCGCAAGGGCGGCCACCTCGCGGTGCGCAAGTCCGACGGCCGCATCGTGCTGCGCGACACCGCGACCGTCGCCGAGGGCGAGGAGAGCTACTTCCGCGACATCAAGCGGCACAGCACGTTCAACGCGAACAACGTGTGGATCGACCTCACGGTCCTGCGCGAGCGGATGACCGCGCGCCAGGGGGTCCTCGGCCTGCCGATCATCGTCAACCACAAGAACGTGGACCCGGCCGACCCCACCTCGCCCGAGGTCATCCAGATGGAGTCGGCGATGGGGACCGCCATCGAGGTGTTCGAGGGCAGCGAGGCGATCCTCGTGCCGCGCACCCGGTTCCGGCCCGTCAAGACGACCAACGACCTGCTCGTCATCCGCTCGGACTACTTCGAGCTCGACGACAGCTTCCACATCGTGCAGACCGGCCAGGGCGCCGAGCCCTACGTCGACCTCGACTCCGCGTACCGGTTCGTGCCCGGCTTCGAGAAGCGGTTCCCCCACGGGGTCCCCTCGATGAAGGAGTGCACGAGCCTGCGCGTCATCGGCGACCCGGTGTTCGGCCGCAACGTCCGGTGCGTCGGCGAGGTCCTCATCGACGGCTACCGGCGCGTGCTCGACGGTGCCGTGCTCGGCGAGCCCGCCGTCGCCACGCAGGAGTCGGGCCGGGCCCGATCCGGCGACCTCCGGTCGGTCGACGAGCACCTGCGTGCCATCCTCTCGACGCTCGAGCCGATGCCGACCGAGTGGACCCCGCTCACCGAGTCGCTGGGGCTCGTCGTGGCCCGCGACGTCCGCGCCCGCGTCGACCTGCCCCGCTTCGACAACTCCTCGATGGACGGCTACGCCGTGCAGTCCGCCTCGCTCGAGGGCGCCGCCGCCTCACCGGTGCGGCTGCGGATCGTCGGCGAGGTGGCCGCCGGCGACGACCCGGCGTTCGAGGTCGGCCCGGGGGAGGCCGCGCGCATCATGACCGGCGCGCCGATGCCGGCCGGGGCCGACGCCGTCATCAAGGTCGAGGACACCGACGCGGCCGCGGCCGGCGAGGTCGAGTGCCACGCGTCCGCGCCGGTCGGCACCTTCGTGCGGCCCGTGGGCGACGACGTGCGCAGCGGGGCGGTCGTCGTCGCCGCCGGAGAGGTGGTCGGGGCCCGCACCATCGCGCTGCTCGCTGCGTGCGGGTACGCCGAGGTCGAGGTGCACCGACGCCCGCGCGTCGTCGTGATGTCGACGGGGTCCGAGCTCGTCGAGCCCGGACGGCCTCTGGGCGCCGGTCAGATCCACGACTCCAACTCCTCGATGCTCTGGGCGGCGGCGGTGTCGGCCGGGGCCTCGGCCGAGATCCGCCAGGCCGTCGGCGACTCGGAGGACGAGCTGCTCGAGCAGCTCACCATCGCGGTCAAGGACGCCGACATCGTCGTGACGAGCGGCGGGGTGTCGATGGGCGCCTACGACGTCGTCAAGAGCGCCCTCGCCTCCCGCGGCGTCGAGTTCGTCAAGGTGGCGATGCAGCCGGGCAAGCCGCAGGGGTACGGGATGCTCGAGGGCCCC
The DNA here is from genome assembly GCA_023389095.1 of Actinomycetes bacterium. Classification (GTDB taxonomy): domain Bacteria; phylum Actinomycetota; class Actinomycetes; order Actinomycetales; family Dermatophilaceae; genus Monashia. The sequence continues at coordinate 8,007 of JAEWFB010000506.1, read as the reverse complement.
GACGGCCGACGCGTCCCGATCTTCACCCTGCCCGGCAACCCGGTGTCGTCCTTCGTCTCCTTCGAGGTCTTCGTCCGGCCGGCGCTGCGACGCCTCATGCGCCTGACGCCGGAGAAGCGCCGGCTGCGTCCCGCCACGCTCATCTCGGGCGTCAGCTCGTTCGAGGGGCGCCGCCAGTTCGGTCGGGCCGTCGTGTCCCGCTCGACGGAGGGCACGCTCGTCGCGGCGCCCGTCGCCGGCCAGGGATCGCACTTCGTGGCCGACCTGTCGCGGGCCAACGCCCTGTTCATCGTTCCCGAGGACGTCACCGAGCTCGTCGCCGGCGAGGTCGTCGACGTGCTCGTGCTGGACCGGGAGGGCTGAGGTGGCTGCTGCACCCGACGCGCCGCAGGGGTCCGGCGCGTCCGGCACGCCCCAGGCGTCCGGCGGCGCGGGGGTCACCGGTGGCGCGGGGGGTCTGACGCACGTCCGCGCGGACGGCAGCGCGCACATGGTCGACGTGTCGGCCAAGGCCGTGACGGCGCGCGAGGCGAGAGCCGCCGGACGCGTGCTGCTCTCTGCCGCAGCGGTGTCCGCGCTCCGCGAGGGCGAGGTGCCCAAGGGCGACGCGCTCGCCGTGGCGCGCATCGCCGGCATCCAGGCGGTCAAGCGCACGCCCGAGCTCGTGCCGCTGGCGCACCCGATCGCGGTCCACGGCGTCGAGGTCGACCTCGCCGTCGCCGACGACGGTGTCGACATCACGGCGACGGTGCGCACGGCCGACCGCACCGGCATCGAGATGGAGGCGCTCACGGCGGTGGCCGTCGCGGCCCTCGCGCTCATCGACATGGTCAAGGCCGTGGACAAGCACGCCCGCATCACCGACGTCCGCGTCACCGCCAAGTCCGGTGGGCGGTCCGGTGACTGGCATGAGTGAGGCGTCGAGGTTCGGTCACGGCCGTCGTGCGGTCGTCGTCACGGCGTCGACGCGGGCTGCCGCCGGCGTGTACCCGGACCGGTCCGGGCCGGTCATCGTCGAGCGGCTGCGTGCGTGGGGCTTCGAGGTGGGCCACCCCGTCGTCGTGCCCGACGGCGACGAGTTCGGCTGGGAGCTGCGCGACGTCCTCGCGAGCGAGCCCGACCTCGTCCTGACGACCGGGGGCACCGGCCTGACCCCCACCGACGTGACGCCCGAGCAGACGGCGCCGCTCCTCGACCGGCTGGTGCCCGGCGTCGCCGAGGCCATCCGGGCTGCCGGCGTCGCCAAGGGGGTGCCCACGGCCATGCTCTCGCGCGGGCTCGTCGGCCTCGCCGGACAGACCTTCGTGGCCAACCTGCCCGGCTCGCGCGGGGGCGTCGTCGATGCCCTCGACGTGCTCGAACAGGTCCTCGGCCACGCCCTCGACCAGATCCCCGGCAGTGACCACTGACCTGCCGGCGCCCGCGCCCGCCCGGCACCCGCAGCGGCGGCCCCGATGAGGATGCCGTGGCGCCCGGCGCGTGACGGCCGGGCCCGCTGGCCGATCGTGCTGCGCGACGCGTCGGCCGAGCCGGCGGTCCTGCTGCGCCCGCTCGTCACCGGCGACGAGCGGGAGTGGCAGTGGGTGCGCCGCGAGAACGCCGACCACGTCAAGCCGTGGGAGCCGACCCTGCCGCCGGGCGCCGACGCGCGGGCTCCGGTGTCGTTCCGTGACTTCGTCCGCGAGCTCGACGCAGAGGCCCGGGCCGACCGCGCGATGCCGTGGGCCATCGAGGTCGAGGGGCGGATCGTCGGGCAGGTGCACCTGTTCGGGATCGTCCGCGCCGCGCAACAGTCCTGTGCCGCCGGCTACTGGGTCGCGCGCGGGGTGACGCGGCGGGGCATCGCGACGCGGGCCCTGGCGCTGGCGGTCGACCACGCGCTCGGCCCCGCCGGCCTGCACCGCGTCGAGGTCAACATCCGCGTCGACAACGAGCGCTCGCTCGGGGTGGCGCGCCGGCTCGGGCTGCGCGACGAGGGCGTGCGCGAGCGGTACCTGCACATCGACGGTCGCTGGCGCGACCACCGTTCCTTCGCGGTGACGCGCGAGGAGCTCGAGGGCGGTTCGCTGCTCGGCCGGTTGTCACAGGTGTAACACCAGCCTCTTGCGCGACACGCCACGAATGTGCAGGGCGTGTGCGCACGGTCGCCCTACCGTGGGGTCCGTGCCAGTCAGCAGCCTCATCTTCGTCGTCATCGTGGCGATCTGGGCTGCCTACCTCGTCCAGCACTGGATGCGTCGCCGGGAGGACGCGGCCGCCCACCGGTCGGTCGACGGGTTCACCGAGGCGATGCGCGTGCTCGAGAAGCGTCCGGTGCTGCCGACGGCCGAGCCGCGCACGCCGCGTCCGCACTCCTACTCGGTGACCCCGGCCCGTGTCGCGCGGCCCACGGTCGACGTCAAGCGTGCCGTTCCCGCCGGTCGTCGCCAGTCGCCCCTCGTGGCGCGCCGTTCCGACGGGCACCTCGAGGAGTTCCACGTCGAGCGCGAGGTCGGCCACGACGCGCACCCTGACGCCTCCCGCGAGCAGCACGAGCAGCCCGTCCGACGGGTTTCCATGGCGCAGAGGCGGATTCGCGCCGTCGTGCTCCTCGCCGCCGTCCTGTGGATCCCGACGTCGGTCACCCTCGCCGTCACCGGTGTCCTCATGTGGATCTCGGTGCCGTTCGCGGTGCTCACCGTCGTCGCCGTCCTCGTGTGGCTGCGCACCGAGGCCCAGCACGACCGCATCCGCGCCGCCGCCGCGCGCCGGGTGCGTCGCGTCCGGGGCTCGCGGTCGCGGGTCGCAGCGGAGCCGGAGCTGACCAGCGACGACACCCAGGTCATCCACTCCACCGCCGGAGCCGCGCCGGCCGCGGCGCGAGGCACCCGCACGCCGCTGGGCGTCGACCGCGTCGTGATCCCGGCACTCGAGGGGCCGGCCGCCGTCGAGACCGCCCAGGCCGCTGCTGCCGACCGCGTCTTCGACGTTCGCGCTGCTGCCACCGGCGCCGTGCCCGTGACGCCCTCGGGCGCCTCGGCCGGCGGGGACGGTGGCGGTGCCACCGATGCAGCCGGCGCCGCGCAGGAGCTGCCGCCGGGCAGCTGGAGCCCGGTGCCCGTGCCCCGGCCGACCTACGCCCTCAAGGCCAAGGCCGAGCCGCGCTTCACCGAGGGCGGCATCCCCGCCGACGTGTTCGACACGCCGGAGTTCGCCGACGAAGCAGAGGAGCTCGACGACCGGGCCCTCTTCGCCCGTCGCGCCGCCTCCCAGTAGCGGCACCTACCGCACTCACCGCGCCACCTGCCCAGCGCTGGACGCGGTCGTCGCTGGGCGCCTCAGGGTCCAGCCCTCCTGGCGGGGCTCCCGCCCACTCCATCGAGTGAGCACTCCGTCACGCCCGCCACCCGCCCCGCCCCGGCCCACTGGATCGAGTGAGCACTCCGTCACGCCCGCCACATGCGTCGCGTGACGCGTGAGGTTTCGTGCTCACTCGATGGTGGGGGGAGGGCTTGGCTGGCGGGCGGCGTGAGCCGGGGAGGGTTGCGCCGGGGGATGGCCATATGACAACTTGGTTGTCATGAATCGGGTCGAGGCTGCCTACGCCGTCCTGCGCCACGTGCGGCCGCTGCACCAGTACTCCGCGCGCGCGGTGTCGGACCTGCTCGAGGGCACGGATCTCAGCCTTCCCCTCCGTGCGATCCTCGTCCTGCTCCTCGAGGGCGGCCCGCAGACCGTGCCGGAACTCGGCCGCGAGCTGCTCGTGACGCGACAGGGGGTGCAGAAGGTGGTCGACGACGGCGTGCGTCTCGGCCATCTCGAGCTGCGCGACAACCCGGCGCACGCGCGCTCGCGGCTCGTCGGGCTGACGAGGCACGGCCGCGCCGTCCTCGCCGACGTGCAGCGCGCCGAGGCCGCCAACCTCGAGGCGGCCACGACGGGGATCGATCCCGAGGACCTCGCGCGGTGTGCCGACGTCCTCGCCCGGCTCACCGACGGCGTCCGACGGATCGCCGGCGCTGACGCCGATCGACCCCATCCCGACGTCGTGGCCGTCGACGCCGTGCGCCCTCATTGACGCCCGGTCTCGCCCCACCACCCGAACCGCCGGGCCACCCGACCCGCCCGTCCCGTCCAGATCCGACCGACCCGACCAGACGCACAGGGAGCGACCACATGCACCGCCTCGACCTCGATCACGGCCATCTCACGTACACCGACGCCGGCGAGGGTGACCTCGTGCTGCTGCTGCACGGCGGGGGACACGACCACCGGATGTGGGACGACCAGGTGGGCGCTCTCGCCGACCGCCACCGCGTCGTCGTCCCCGACCTGCGCGGCCACGGCGAAGCCTCGACCCTCGACGCGCCGGGCCGCCACTGCGACGACGTCGCCGCGCTCGTGCGCCACCTCGACGCCGGCCCCGCCGTCCTCGTCGGCCTCTCGATGGGCGGCGGCGCAGCCACCGACACCGCGCTCGAGCACCCGACGCTCGTGCGGGCGATCGTCGTGAGCGGGACCGCCACGAGCGTGCCCACGTTCTCCGACCCGTGGGTGCTCGGCATCCTGCAGGAGTGGCAGCGGGCGATCGTCGACCGCGACGCCGCCGCCTACGTCGAGGCCAGCCTCGCGTTCTGCGCCGGCCCGACTCGCATCCTCGACGAGGTCGCGGGCGACACCGTGCGACGGTGCCGGCAGATGCTGACCGACACCCTGGCCCGGCACGCCAGCCCCGAGGCCGTCATGCCGGAGCCGGTCCACGACGCGGACGCCCGGCTCGGCGAGATCACCGTGCCCGTCCTCGCGCTCTGTGGCGGCCTCGACTCGCCCGACCACCGCGACATGGGCCGTCGGCTCGCTGCGGGAGTGCGGGACGGCCGGTACGTCGAGGTGCCCGGTGCCGCCCACTACCCCAACCTCGAGCGTCCCCAGATCTGGGACGCGGCCGTGCAGGAGTTCCTCCACGAGGTGCTGGTCCCGGCGCACTGAGCGACGGTCAGGCGCGTCAGGCGCGTCGGGCGCGTCGGGCGCGTCGGGCGCGTCAGGCGTTCAGGCTTGCGCTGGTGCGCTGCCCTCGTCGGCGGCGTGCTCGAGCTCCCGGTCGAGCTCGCCCCTGGACTCGTCGGACAGCAGGTGCTTGCCCACCGCGTTCGAGACCGCCGCGAACGGCACGGCCACGAGCGCGCCGACGATCCCGGCGATGATCGACCCGCAGGCGATGGCGAGGATGACCGCGAGCGGGTGGACGCTGACGGCCTTGCCGAGCAGGAACGGCTGGAGCACGTGCGACTCGAGCTGCTGCACGCCGATGACGACGGCCAGCATGATGATGGCGACCGCCGGCCCGTGCGCCACGAGCGCGAGCAGCACCGCGACCGCGCCCGACAGCAGGGCGCCGACGATGGGGATGAAGGCGAGCAGGAACACGAGGATGCCGATGGCGAAGGCGAAGGGCACCTTGAGGATGGCGGCGCCGACCGAGATGCCGATGGCGTCGACGAGCGCCACGATCATGGTGGCGCGCACGAACGCCGACAGCTGGCCCCAGGCGACGATGCCGGAGGAGTTGACGCGGTCGCGGGCCGCGTGGGGGAACAGCCGCACGATCCAGGCCCAGATGCGCGGTCCCTCGTAGAGGAAGAAGAACAGCGAGAACAGGGCGATGAACAGGCCGGCGATGAAGTGCGTCGCGGTGAGCCCGACCGCGGCGGCCGTGTCGCCGAGGTTGCCCGACTGGCTGACCTTCTCGCGGACCGTGTCGAAGTACTCGTCGAACTGGGCGTCGGTGATGTTGAACGACGTGCGCACCCAGTCGCGGATCTGGCCGAGGCCGGTCGCGACCTGCTTGGTCAGGTCGGCGAACCCCGCGGTGAACTGCGTGCCGACGAGGGTGAACAGCCCGGCGATGACGACGATCGTGCCGAACACCGTGATGCCGGCCGAGGCGCCCGTCGGCAGGCGCCGGTGGAGTCGTGCCGCCACGGGGTGCAGCAGCGCGGTGAGCAGCACGGCGATGGCGACGGGCACGACGACCTCGGACACGCCGCGCAGCACCATGGCCACGGCGTAGAGCGCGGCGCCGATGAGCAGCAGCCGCCACGACCACTCGCTGGCGGCCTTGACGCCGGGAGGGACGGCGGTGGGGGAGTCGTCGGTGCGCACGTTCTCGGTCACGAGCACACCGTATGCTGCCGCGCCGTCCGTGCGGCGGATGACCGGTCCGGCGGCGGGCGGCCGACCGGGCACCGCGGTGCGCGCGAGCCGGGCGGGCGGCTCGTCAGTGGCGCAGGTCCCGCACGAGGGTCGTCTCGCCGGACGCGTGCGTGATCGTCACGTCGCCGAAGGTCAGGTAGGTGATGGCCCGCTCACCCGGGGCCCGGTAGAACGAGCTCGTCGAGGCGAGGGCGATGCCGAGCAGGGCCAGGCAGTCGCCGTCCTCGGCCGCGAGGTGCAGGTGCTCGGAGCGCAGCAGGTCGTGCCCGTGCTCGATGCCGTAGTCGCGCAGCCGGAGCGAGTCGGCCTTGACGGCGGGCAGGACGCCCTCGTTGGCCCAGCTCCACAGCCACGTGCCGGGCCGGTGGGCGTAGCTGCCGAGCAGCTGGAACGGTGCCGTGGCCACCCGGTCGGGCCAGGTGAACGTGACGAGGCCGGTCTCCTGGTCGAGCTCGAAGCGGTCGGCCGAGCCGAGGCCCCACTCGATGTTGGCGGCCGTGGCGCGCTGGGCGAGGTCGTTGCCGTGGTTGAGCAGCTCGTTGAGCTCGCCCTCGAGGGCCGCCGTGACGGCCGGGTCGGTCTCGTGGGGCGCGGGGTCGGGGTGCCGGCGACGGCTCAGCCATGCCATGGCGGCAACCTGCCACCCACCCGGCCCGCGCCGCGGCGAATACGCTCGGGGGATGACCGACGCCGCACCAGCCGCTGCTCCGACGCTTGCCATCACCGGGGCGACCGGGTGGCTCGGTGGGCTCGTGGCCCGCGACCTCGCTGCTCGCGGTGTCGCCCAGCGACTCCTCGTCCGCGACGCGTCACGGGCACCCGACCTGCCCGGGGCGGTGGTGCGGGAGTGCACGTATGCCGATGCCGACGCCGCCAGGGCAGCGCTCGACGGTGTCGACACCCTCGTCATGGTGTCGGCTGCCGAGAACGCCGACCGCCTCGCCGAGCACCGGGCGTTCGTCGATGCCGCGGGGGCGGCGGGTGTCGGCCACGTCGTCTACATCTCCTTCTTCGGCGCCGCCCCCGACGCGACCTTCACGCTCGCGCGCGACCACGCCGCCACCGAGGAACACCTGCGCGCGTCGGGCCTGGCCTGGACGTTCCTGCGCGACAACCTCTACCTCGAGTTCGTGCCCCACATGGCGGGCGAGGACGGCGTCATCCGTGGACCGGCCGGCGACGGGCGAGCGGCCGTGGTCGCCCACGAGGACATCGCCCGGTCCGCGGTCGCCGTGCTGCTCGACCCCGCTGCGCACGCGGGCGCCACGTACAGCCTCACCGGCCCCGAGGCGCTCACCCTGACGGAGGCGGCCCGCATCTTCAGCGAGGTCACCGGGCGGCACGTGACCTTCCACGACGAGACGCTCGAGGAGGCCTACGCCTCGCGCGAGGTCTACGGCGCTCCGCGGTGGCAGGTCGACGCGTGGGTGTCGACGTACACGGCGATCCGCGCCGGCGAGCTCGACGGGGTCACCGGCGACGTCGAGCGGCTCACCGGACGACGCCCGGTGTCCCTGCGGGAGTATCTCGAGCGCGAGCAAGGCTGAGCCACAAGCGTACTCGCGGACCCGGAAGTTCGAGCCCGGGCTGCGGCAGTGCTCAGGCGCTGCGGCCGACGAGCGCGTCGGTCTGCCGGGCGATCGCGAGCTCCTCGTTGGTCGGCACGACGGCGACGACGACCGGCGACGCGTCGGGCGAGATGACGCGCGCCTGCCGCGAACGGGCACCGTTGCGCGCCCGGTCGACGGTGATGCCGAGTCCCTCGAGGCCCTCGGTGACCGCGGCGCGCAGGGCGATGCTGTTCTCGCCGATGCC
>JAEWFB010000481.1 GCA_023389095.1 Actinomycetes bacterium | reverse complement strand
CCCACGGCCCTGTTCCACCTGCTCGAGCTCGTCGCCGACGGTGGCCCCCGACCGGCCGCGGTCGTCGGCATCCCGGTCGGGTTCATCGGCTCGGCCGAGTCGAAGGTGGCCCTGGCCGAGAACCCGTTCGGGATCCCGTGGCTCGTCGTCCACGGCCGGCGTGGCGGGTCCGCGCTCGCCGCGTCGGCCGTCAACGCGCTCGCCCGCGAGGAGGAGCTGTGACCGGCTGGCTGCGCGGCGTCGGCGTCGGCCCCGGCGACCCCGAGCTCGTGACGGTCAAGGCGGCCCGACTCATCGGCGAGGCCGACGTCGTGGCCTTCCACAGCGGGCCGCGCGGCGACTCGATCGCGCGACGCATCGCGGCGCCCTACGTCCGCGAGGGCGTCGTCGAGGAGCTCCTCGTCTACCCGGTGACGACGGGCACGACCGACCACCCGCTCGGCTACCACGGCCACATGGCCGACTTCTACGACGCGTCGGCGGATCGCCTTGCCGCGCATCTGGACTCGGGCCGCAACGTCGTGGTGCTCGCCGAGGGCGACCCGCTCTTCTACGGCACGTACATGTACCTGCACGACCGGCTCGCGAGTCGCTACGACACCGCCGTCGTGCCGGGCGTCACATCCGTCAGCGGGTCCGCGGCGGCCGTCGCCACCGGACTGTGCCGCCACGAGGACGTGCTGACGATCCTGCCCGGGACCCTGCCCGTCCCCGAGCTCGCCCGGCGCCTCGCCGACACCGAGGCCGCCGTCGTCATGAAGCTCGGCCGCACCTTCGAGAACGTCCGCGAGGCACTGCGCCAGGCCGGACGCCTCGACGAGGCACGGTACGTCGAGCGGGCGAGCAGCGACGCCGAGCGCGTGCTGCCCGTCGCCGACGTCGACGCGTCGACCGTGCCGTACATGTCGATGGTCGTCGTGCCGGGCCGCGACCTGCGCGCCGACGCCGCCGGCCGCGCGGCGTCGTCGATCACGAGCACCGCTGCGGCGCAGAGCAGCCCGGCCGACCAGCCGGCAGGTGGCTCGGTGGGCGAGGTGGTCGTCGTCGGCCTCGGCCCCGGGCCCGATCGTTGGCTGACACCCGAGGCGTCGGCCGAGCTGGCCGGCGTCGGGCACGTCGTCGGGTACGCGCCGTACGTGGCGCGCGTGCCCCAGCGGGAGGGCCTGACCCGGCACGCGTCGGGCAACACCGTCGAGGTCGACCGGGCCCGCGACGCGCTCGAGCTGGCCCGCAAGGGCGAGCGGGTCGCCGTCGTGTCCGGTGGCGACGCCGGCGTCTTCGGTATGGCGTCGGCGGTCTTCGAGGCCGCCGAGACCCATGGCTACGGCGACGTCCCGGTGCGCGTCGTCCCCGGCGTCACCGCCGCGCAGGCCGTCGCAGCCCGGGCGGGCGCCCCGCTCGGCGGCGACTTCGCCATCATCTCGCTGTCCGACCGGCTCAAGCCGTGGGAGGTGGTCGCCGCGCGGCTGCGCGCCGCCGCCGAGGCCGACCTCGCCATCGCGATCTACAACCCGGCCTCGCGCACCCGCGCGGAGCAGGTGGCCCTGGCCCGCGAGCTCCTGCTCGCGGTCCGCGGTCCCGATCAGGTGGTCGTCGTGGGGCGTGACGTCGGCCGGGCCGAGGAGTCGCTGACGGTGACCACCCTCGGCGAGCTCGACCCGGCGTCGATCGACATGAAGTGCCTCGTCATGGTCGGCGCCACCCGCACCCGGGTGACGCCGTCGGGACAGGTCTGGACGCCGCGCTTCGTCGACTGACGAAGGACGCGAGACCGCCCACCGCTCAGAGGAACTGGATCGGGTCGAACTCGTCGATCGGGATGATCCGGACGCGCGGCAGATGGGTGTTGAACGCCAGCACGTCGTACTCGAGGTCGAAGAGCCGCAGTCCCCGCTCGGTCAGGGCGTCGAAGCCCTTGTTGCGGAACTCGGTGAAGCCCACGACGCCGGCGCGGCGGCCGTCGAGGACGTCGCCGAGCTGCTCGACGAAGTCGCCGTCGTTGCTGACGAGAACGACGTCGGCCTCACGCCCGCGCAGCTCGACGAGCGTGCGCTGGATGGCGATGTCGACGACCTTCTGGCCCGGCGCACCGGACAGCGGCACCGGCCGGTACCCGATGGCGAGCAGCGCCTGCACGAACGCCATCGGCAGCTCGGTGTTGGCCGCGAGGAAGAAGAGGCCCTGCGCCGGCTGGCCCCACTCCTCCTCGGCGAACTGGAGCAGACGCTCCCAGCGCGGACGCTCCTCGGGCCGCGGACGGCGCCCGAGGATCGAGGTGCCGAGCGTGGCGTCGATGTTCTCGCCGTCGACGAGCACGTACGTGGTGCGGGAGCCGTCCGTCATGGCCTCACCCTATGGCGCAACGGTCACGTCGGGCTGCCACGATGTCCCGGTGCCGACCTCGCCGATCGTCCTGCGTGCCGACGACCCCCGCGTGCCGAGGCTGCTCGCGCAGGGCTGGTCGGTGAGCGCGCGGTCGTGGGCCGCCGAGGTCGACCTCGCCACGACCGACCACGCCGTGCTCCGTGCCGCCGCCGGACGCGTCGAGCACCCCCTGACCGTGCGCGAGCTCGACCCCGCCGACGTCGACGCCGTGCTCGCCCTCGACCGCGCCACGTGCGGCGACTACCCCGGTGACGTCGCCACCGCGCATTCCCCGCTGACGGCGGGATCGGCATCGCCGTCGCCGCGCCGACGCGCGTTCGGCGTCGTCGATCCCGACGGTGGCCTCGTGGCGATGACCTACGTCGACGTCGACGGGGGCCGGGCCGAGGTCGACGTCACGGTCGTGGCGCCACCGTGGCGCGGCGTCGGGCTCGCCACCGGCGTCAAGGCGGCCTCGCTGCTGGCTCTCGCCGCCGACGGGGTCGCGGCCGTCCGGACCGGCGGGTCGGAGGAGAACGTCGCGATCCTCGCGGCGAACCGCTCCCTCGGCTTCGTCGTCGACGAGCGCTGGCTCACCCTGCGCCGATGACCCAGCGCCGATGACCCTGCGCCGATGACCTTGCGCCGATGACCCGGCGTCGCTGACCCAGCGAGCCCTACCGCGCCGAATCCCTGGGTTCCGGGGTACGCCCGGCTGCGGGCATGCGGTGCTGGTGGTCGGTCTCGGCCCCGAGGTCGCGCTCGGTGTGGTCGGCGTGGAAGAGCGCCTCGGCGAGCAGGGCGTGCACGTGCGTGTCCGCCGCCGTGTAGTAGACGAACGTGCCCTCGCGGCGCCCCCGGACGAGGCCGGCCAGCCGCAGCTTGGCCAGGTGCTGGCTCACCGACGTCGGGCTGACGCCGGCGAGGTCGGCCAGGCACGTGACCGACGACTCGCCCTGCAGCAGCGCCCACAGCAGCTTGATGCGGGTGGGGTCGGCGAGCATCCGGAAGGTCTCGGCGGCCAGGTGCGCCTGCTCGTCCTCGGGCATCGACAGCTCGGGCAGTCCCTCGTGCATGCGCCAAGCCTACGTGCATTCATACCTTCGCAGATGTGCAGATAGGATGACAGGCATGTCCGGAGCCCCCCACGTGCACGAGCAGGCGCACGACCACCAGCACGACCACCAGCACGACCACGCCCACCAGCACGAGCACGCCAACCAGCACGAGCACGAGCACGACCACGCGTCCGGGGTCTGGGCACGGCTGCGCCACGCCGTCACACCGCACTCGCACGACGTCGCCGACTCCCTGGACGACGCCCTCGAGTCGAGCGCCCGCGGCATCCGCGCCGTCCGCCTCAGCCTCGTGGGCCTCGGCGCCACCGCCGTGCTGCAGCTGCTCGTCGTCGTCGCGTCCGGTTCGGTGGCGCTGCTGGCCGACACCATCCACAACTTCTCCGACGCGCTGACGGCCATCCCGCTGTGGATCGCCTTCGTCATCGGACGCCGCGCGACGACGCGTCGCTACACCCACGGCTACGGCCGCGCCGAGGACCTCGCCGGCCTCTTCGTCGTCGCGATGATCGCCCTGTCGGCAGTGCTCGCGGCCTGGCAGGCGATCGACCGCCTCCTCAACCCCGCGCCGGTGCACAACCTCGGCTGGGTGGCCGTCGCCGGCTTCGTCGGGTTCCTCGGCAACGAGGCGGTGGCGCTCTTCCGGATCCGTGAGGGCCGCGCCATCGGCTCGGCGGCCCTGGTCGCCGACGGCCACCACGCGCGCACCGACGGGCTCACCTCACTCGCCGTGCTGGTTGGCGCCGGCGGCGTCGCCGTCGGGTGGACGTGGGCCGACCCCGTCGTGGGCCTGCTCATCACGGTCGCGATCCTCCTCGTGCTGCGCACCGCGGCCCGCGACGTGTTCCGACGCCTCATGGACGGCGTCGAGCCGGGACTCGTGGACGCGGCGGAGGACGCGCTGGCCGAGGTCCGCGGCGTGCTCGGCGTCGACGACGTGCGGCTGCGCTGGGTGGGCCACGAGGTGCACGCCGAGGCCGTCGTCGAGGTCGGGCGCAGCCTCACCCTCGAGGCCGCCGAGGTCGTCGCCGAGGACGCCGAACGCCGGTTGACCAGCGCCGTTCCCCGACTGACGCGCGCGGTGGTGCGCGTGCGTCCGTGGGCTCAGGCCCCCGAGGCCACGGCACCGACCGGGGCGTAGGCCACGGAGAGGTCGTTCGGCGCGAAGACGGACCCGGCGAGCTCGGCCGGTGGCGGCACGACCCCGGGGCCGCCCCGGCGCACCCACAGCGCCACCGCGTCGACGGTCGCCTCGTCGAGGACCCGGCGCAGCCAGGTGGGTCGGCCACCCTGGCCGCGCCCGATCGGCGACGGCGTGACGACGACGACGTTCGACTCGTCGCAGGCGAGCAGGCAGGCGCTGCGCAGCACCCGGGCGCGCCCCCTGGTGCCGGCCTCGAGCCGGGCGAGCAGCCCGTCGTGGTCGACGCCCGGGTGCTTGGCCTCGGTGCCGCAGCAGCAGTCCCGGCAGGCGCGGACGATGCAGAGGCGCTCGCCGGTGCGGTTCATGCGGCGACCGTCTCGCGTCGCTCAGCACGCTCCATGAGCAGTCCGAACGACACCCCGAGGGCGAGCCACATCGTCGCGAGCTGGGCCAGCGACGCGAGGCGGAAGTCCCAGAGCAGGTCGGCCGGCACGTCCGCGGGAACGGCGTCGGGCGTGCCCGGCACGAGGGCGAAGACGAGCGCGACGCCGACGACGACCGCGAGGACGTCGAGCGCCCAGCGGGTCGGTGCCTCGACGCGTCCGGCGAGCGCGCGGTCGAGCGTCGGCACCGCCAGCGCGAGCGCCACCCCGAGCAGCAGGACGAGGACGTAGAGGGTCGTGCGCTGCCCGACGCTGTCGGGGTCGCCCACCGCCGGCGGGTTGGCCGGCATCTTCAGCCCGGGAAGGAGGCTGACCGCGGCGAACCCGACGGCGGTGAGCACGAGCGCGCGACCGAGGTCGCCGCGCCCGGGCAGCCGCTCGCGCATCCGCGCGAAGACGATCGCGAACACGACGCCGACGGCGAGGCCGACGAGCACGGCCGTGACGCCGCCCGCGACGACCTGGGCCGAGCGTGACACGAGGGGCTCGTCACCGCCGTGCGCGAGCAGCGACGCCGGCAGCCCGAGGCCGGACTGCCCTCCGCCATGGGCGTGCCCGCCGCGCGCGTCCTCGATCGCGAGTGCGCGACGGATGACCGGCTCGACGACGATCCAGATGACGGCGGCGGACGCGAGGCCCGCGAGCACGCCGGCGAGGACCCCGCGCCGCAGCACGGAGCCGAAGCTCACCGCCACCTCAGTGGCAGGGGACGCCGAGGGCGTGGCGCGCGTCGTGCGTCAGCTCGTGGAGCATC
>JAEWFB010000409.1 GCA_023389095.1 Actinomycetes bacterium | reverse complement strand
CCGGCACGGGCCATGAACGCGCGGATGTCCTTGGGCAGGCAGCCGCCGCCGAAGCCGATGCCGGCCTGGAGGAACTTCGGCCCGATCCGGTCGTCGTGGCCGATCGCCTCGGCCAGCTTGGACACGTCGGCGCCGGCGACGTCGCACAGCTCGGCCATCGAGTTGATGAACGAGATCTTCGTGGCGAGGAAGGAGTTGGCCGCGACCTTGACGAGCTCGGCCGTCGGGTAGTTGAGCAGCAGTCGCGGCGTCTCGGCGGCGATGATCGGCGCGTACACCTCGTCGAGGAGGGCTCGGCCGAGCTCCCCACGCTCGACCTCGTCGGGCAGTCCGTAGACGACGCGGTCGGGGTGCTGGGTGTCCTTGACGGCGAAGCCCTCGCGGAGGAACTCCGGGTTCCAGACGACGACGACGTCGAGCCCCGCCTCGGCGAAGCGGTCGGCCATGGCCTGCGCGGTGCCCACGGGCACCGTCGACTTGCCCACGACGACGATCGGCCCGTCGGCGTGCGGCTGCGCGTGGGCGATGATGTCGTCGACGGCCGACCACACGTAGCTCATGTCCGCGGCGTAGCTGCCCCCGCGCTGCGGGGTGCCGACCGCGATGAAGTGGACACGGGCGTCCGCCAGGCGGCTCTTGTCGGTGGTGAAGGCGAGGGTGCCGGCGACGACGCCCTGTCGCAGCAGGGGCGCGAGGCCCGGCTCGTGGAAGGACGGGATGCCCGCGGCGAGCTTCTCGACCTTGTCGGGGTCGACCTCCACCCCGACGACGTCGTGGCCGAAGTCGGCCATGCACGCGGCGTGGACCGCGCCGAGGTATCCGCATCCGATGACCGAGATCTTCACGCCCGGCAGCATATCGACGCGGAGGAACTCTCCCGGTGCGTCGAGCGGCGCACCGGGAGACGGCGCGTGACCGCCAGTGGCGGCGGAGGGCAGTCCGGACGGCGGCGCCGGCTGCGTGAGGGCCGCCCGTCACGACGTTCGTTACGCTCGGGCCCATGCGTGTTCTCGTGACCGGCGGAGCCGGCTTCATCGGCTCGAACTTCGTCCTCCGGGCCCGTCAGACCCGCCCGGACTGGGTGCTTACGGTGCTCGACTCGATGACCTACGCCGCCAACCGCGGGTCGCTCGCCCCGGTCCTGGCCGACCTCGGCGGCGACGGCTCGGTGCGGCTCGTGGAGGGATCGGTGGCCGACACGTCGCTCGTCGACCCGCTCGTGGCCGACCACGACGTCGTCGTGCACTTCGCCGCCGAGTCGCACAACGACAACTCGCTCGACTCCCCGTGGCCCTTCGTCGAGTCGAACGTCGTCGGCACCTTCACCCTGCTCGAGGCGGTCCGCAAGCACGACAAGCGGCTGCACCACATCTCGACCGACGAGGTCTACGGCGACCTCGAGCTCGACGACCCGGAGCGCTTCAGCGAGAAGACCCCGGTCAACCCCTCGTCGCCGTACTCGGCCACGAAGGCCGGCGCGGACCTGCTCGTGCGCGCCTGGATCCGATCCTTCGGGATCCGGGCCACCGTGTCGAACTGCTCGAACAACTACGGGCCCCGCCAGCACGTCGAGAAGTTCATCCCACGCCAGATCACCAACATTCTCGAGGGCATCCGGCCCAAGCTGTACGGGTCGGGGCTCAACGTTCGCGACTGGATCCACGTCGACGACCACAACGACGCCGTCATCGCGATCCTCGAGCAGGGGCGTCTCGGTGAGACCTACCTCATCGGCGCCGACGGCGAGCGCAACAACCTCGACATCGTGCGGATGTTGCTCGAGATCATGGACCGGCCGGCCGACTGGTTCGACCACGTCAACGACCGCCCGGGCCACGACCTGCGCTACGCCATCGACTCGACCAAGCTGCGCCGCGAGACCGACTGGACCCCGCGCTACGCCGACCTGCGCTCGGGCCTCGAGCAGACCGTCGAGTGGTACCGCGCCAACGCGCCGTGGTGGCAGGACGCCAAGGTCGAGGCCGAGAAGACCTACGCCAGGCTCGGCCGGTGAGCGAGGCATCGGGAGCCCGCCGGGCCCTGGTGACGGGCGCGAGCGGGATGCTCGCCCACGACCTCGTACCGGCCCTGCGCGGCGCCGGGTGGGTGGTCACGCCCATGGACCGGGCCGACCTGGACGTCACCGACCCGGCTCAGTGCATCGCCGCCGTCGAGGGCCACGACCTCGTCGTCAACACCGCCGCCTACACCGCCGTCGACGCCGCCGAGACCGACGAGCCGGCCGCCTTCTCCGTCAACGCGGTCGGTGCGGCCAACATCGCCCGCGCCAGTGCGCGCGGCGGCGCGCGACTGGTGCAGGTGTCCACCGACTACGTCTTCGACGGCACCGCCACCGAGCCCTACGCCGTCGACCACCCCGTCGCGCCGCGATCGGCCTACGGGCGCACCAAGGTGGCCGGCGAGTGGGCCGTGCGGGCTCTGTGCGCCGAGTCGTGGGTGGTCCGCACGGCCTGGCTGTACGGCACGGGCGGCCCGAACTTCGTGTCCACCATGCTGCGCCTGGCCTCCGAGCGCGAGACCGTGTCGGTCGTCGACGACCAGGTGGGCCAGCCGACGTGGACCGCCGACCTCGCCGACCTCATCGTGCGGATGGTCGCCGCCGACGCGCCCTTCGGCATCCACCACGGCACGTCGGGTGGGCAGACGACATGGTTCGGGTTGGCGCGCGCTGCCTTCGAGCTGCATGGCCTGGACCCCGACCGGGTCCTGCCCACGACGACGGACGCCTTTCCACGCCCAGCCAGACGTCCCGCGTACAGTCTGCTATCTCATACCTCGCTCTCCGAGGCAGGACTTCCACCGATGCCAGCTTGGCAATCGTCATTAGCCGAATTCATCCATAGCCAATCTCACGACCTCTCCACCTGACCCCTCGCGCGGGGCGCACCCCAGCACGAGACCTTCCCACCATCTTCGGGACCTGCCCTGCACCATGTCCGTCAATTTCCCTCATAGGGCATGGCCCGCATCCACATAAGAATTACAAGAACATCGCCCCTCTTCTATGCTGCACTGCTGCACATACAGCATCGACGCCACTCGCCGGTCCGGCAAACTCCCCGGGACCATCCCGGCGACTCAACGATGCGTGGATAGCGCCGCACCGGGGTGGCGCATCCTTCTTCGACTTCCCGACATTCCTTTCACGGGAGAGCGCGCAATAAATAGGGCCAAACCAAATAGAATAACAGGGTAGAGAAAGCCCTTGATTGAACCGAGTGCGTCCGACCTTAATGCCACCGGGAGATTGCATAGCAAGAGAACGTAGCTCGCGTTCGACAGTCTCACGATTGGCCACCCGCGCATGCGGTAAGCGATAGCAAACATCGCCCCTACGAATAGGCAGGAGAGAAAAATGCCTGCAGCACCAAAGTTTAGGTACCCTTCGGCGGGAATGCTATAGCCAAACCCTTGATTTGGATCACTAAAACCGATCATTTGCCTGAAGCGATAGCTACCCGTGGAAACAGGCGGGCCAATCAAAGTGTTGATAAGTGGCGCAGGAATCTGGCGCAAGAGTGCATCAAGATACGTAAGCCCCCACACAGGCGAACCCGACTGGTCAACGAAATTGGCCGTGACTCCAGTCGAATATGTCGCAACAGACAAGTCGGTTAGTGCGGTGTCGAGAGTAACGTTCGAGCTGCTGCTGCGGAAATGGCTGACCCACGCCATTGAAACGAACATGACGGCTGACATGCCAACTGCCGCGAAGAAGCGCGACTTGCGACGCGTCGCAACATAACCCAAGGCTAGAATGGTGGGTATAATTCCCCCCCGATTTCCGGCAGCCCCAGAGGCAACAATGAAGAGCGCCACTAGGAAAGCATCGGATTTGAACAGCGGAAGACGTCCCTCCGGGCCGAGACCACTGCGGGCCATTGCCATAAGAATTACACACACCGGAGTTACGAGTAGGGCCAGCGCCCGGACCGAATCAAACAGTCCAAAACTGGTCTGATCCAGACCCCTGCTTGCCAGCCCGGTGCGAACATTATCCAATGACAGGAGCAACGGCACCAAGAACGCTATGCGCGCAGTCCACAAGAGCCTCACATAACTGAATGCGCGAACGGGCGCACTAACGGCCAGATCTGAGCGTTGAGATCGTGGGATCATCACCAAAACAGAGCCTGCACAATAACCACCGACAGCGATAGCAAGAAGCCATGCTGTTTTCGGGGAAAGATCCCAAAAATCAAAAATAAGATAACTCTTGCCTTCCACAATCATTCTCCATGCAGGCAAGATGAAACTCACGCCAACGTAAGCCAAGGGAAAGACAAGGGGATGAAAGAGATCAAGCTTGCCGTTCTTTCGCAGGCCGCTGTGCACCATGCCGAGAAAAATGCACACACCAACTAGCGCTGCCCCCAACAAGAGAGGAGCGCCCGAGCTCACGCCAGCAGTAATAGTTAACCTCCAGGTACTAGCGCACAATTATGAACGAGAAGGCAGGCCAAAACTAGCACGCACCCCGGCCAGTGCGGCGCCTGCCCCCAACGCAAGTCCATAAGGCCGCAAAACAACCGGCAAGTACACATGAGTGGCACCCGCATTCAACAGGAGACGCCTCAGTCTCCAAGGCAAAGTCGCCCAGAAGATAAGCCTCCGGGCAACGGTCAAACTCTCTTCGCCGAGGGTAGGCCCAGGAATAACCGGGAACTCTCGCAGAAGTCTATCAGCCAACTCTCCGTCTTGAGCGAGGATAGCAACACGCCCTGCGGTTCCGCGGGCTGATTCAAGGCCCACATCCGATTCTCTCACTACATATACGACAGAAAGGCTCGACATTCCCTTATCTCTCACGACGCGTCCACCTCGCAAGCCAAAGCTCACGCTCAGATGTCAAGTCTCGAAGGATCACTTCCCTTTCCTCGCCGCGGAGGACGGCTTCGATTTCAGGGAGGTCAAATCGCGAAGGCGCGTACATCCCCGAGGACTTCGCGATTTCAACCGTGCGGTTATCGATGGCAACGACCAGAGCCGGAACGCCTAGCTGCATAGCAAAGATCCCCCCGTGGAGACGAAGGCCGACGTAATTCGTCCCTGGCATCTTCAGTGCATTCTCGAACGCCGTAAGACTCGGGTCTAACACGTCAACCGTAGTCGACAAATCTCGGCGAATATACTCGAGATCACCTTGGCCTTGGGGCCATATTGAAATATTCCTATAGGAAGACTGCAGAAGTCGCAGGAGCGCACGATCCAGAGTGGGGTTTTGATTGTAGTCGGTGATTGTGGCGACTACTCGGCTACCCGCTCTGGGAAGTACTTGAGACCCCATCTCCCACATAGTCGGACACCCAAGGTTGGTCGCCCGGAGGCCTGCTTCTCGCAGACGCTTAGCCGAGTAGTCGTCCCGCGTGGCCCAAGCGTGATTTCCTTGAAGCCGCTTTAGAAGGCGGGAACTCCACGGATCAATAGCGCCTGTCTGGTATTGCCACCACCCGACGCCGAAGAATGTCACCCGCCCCGCGGCCTGCATCAAGTCATCAGTTGACCACGGCCACCGCCGCCTAAGCGCCATGTAGTTCGACATCAGATTGGTGCCGCAAATGAGCACTTCGTCTGAAGCTCCGAGGAAATCCCTTTCCTCCCTGCTCGGCGCTCGATGAAGAGCCAGGCGGCGGACTTCATCGGCCATTCCAGTGATTGGCTTCAGCGCATGATGAATACCGCGAGAAATGACCGCGTCCCCCCCGTTCCTCGTCCCAAGTGCAGGATCTACAATTGCAACCTTCATTGCTGCGACGTTCCCCCGCAATCATTCAGTCCGACAATCAGCGATTGATACTGCAAACCCATCGAATCCCAGGTGCCAGCTCTTTGGCTCCAAGTCAATGCCCGATGCGCCAAATCCTTTTCATTGCAGTTCTTCATTATCAAGCTCGCAGCCTCCTCTGGCCGCTCGAAGTTTACCGGGGTCACAACCCCTGCCCTCGATAATTCTGGAGCGGCGTGTACTTCAGCCGCCAGGGAAACGGGCGCACCTGCCGCCAGCGCCTCAAGAACCGCCACGCTACACGACTCCCACCTTGATGGGTGCACATAAATGTCGCACTCGCGAAGCAATTGCATCTTTCGATCGCCCGAAACAAGTCCTGGAAGCAACACCTTCCCTGATAACTCATACTTTTCAATGAGTTGTGAAATCACAGCACGCCCCCCAGAGTAGTCCGGACCCGCGATGATTAGTGCCGGGCCATCATCTGGAATATCCCTCCAGGTCGCGAGCAGCCGGTCCAGACCTTTTCCCTCTACGTCGAGCCTGCCCAAGAAGAGCGCATAAGACCCTCCGCCCACCCATCGGTTCTCCCGCGGAACAAGTATCGTCCCGTTCGGAAGCACCCAAACCTTGAGGCGAGTACCAGCGATTCTCTCTACTTCGCCGGTTTCCGTCGCGTAGAACACGTGCACGGCGTTGACTAGACGAAGAATTGCGCGCTCGACAAGTCGGCGGGCACCGAAAGGATCCCTTGTCCTCGCAACAATGGCCGGCGCATATGCTCCATGCGGCATCAGAACGACCCGGCCCCCCCGCAGTCTGCCCATAAGCGCGGCGCAGAGATTGCCGTTAATCCAGCCTTCGTGCAAGTAGAGAATGTCACCGCGGCGGACCTTTTGCCAAAGACCGACCGGCAATCTCCACACGCGGCCTTTCCCAACGTGAAGTACGGTACATACGGGAATTGGCGATTCAGCACTGATTCGGTGGTTTGACGACTCGGCACTAATGACTTCGACCTCAAAGCCATTAGCCTGGGCAAGTTTTGCCCAGGAGTCTAAGGATTCAGTTACGCCGGAGGGCCCCTCTAGGTACCGCCCGTAATAGTGAAGCACTCTATTCGACATTTTAGACGGCCACTCCAATTCGTCGGACTCTCAACGCGGCCCATATCGCAGCGAGCAGCTGGGACACGCCTAAGAGGGCCAGGTAAGCTTTCGGCAGCCCACTAATCAGGCCCACGGCACCCGCTAGGACCGCACCCGCTACCAACACCGTGCGACCCTCGCGCACGTAGCGATCAAGGCTCTTTGCTCGTAGTGCAATATATGCCAAAAACCAGCAGGTTTGAGTGAGCGTACCGAACGCCACAAAAGGGTATAGGGCTGAAGTTGCTCCTGCGGATTCGCCCAGTATGGTCCATCCAAAGTAGTAGAGCGCCAACCCAGCGACAATCACATAAACCGCTGCACTTGACAGCACCAAGAGCGAGGCAACGGCGTGCGGCCGCCTAGCGCGGGACATGCCTGCCAATCTTGGCATCCACACCAATTGCACGGCAGAATAACTCAACGTGATTAGACCCAGCAACAAGGTCGAGCCTCGATAACCGGCCGCATAGTTCAACCCGAATCTGGGGGTCAAAATTAGGGCGACCATTTGGAAGACGCCGAGCATTATCACGGATTCCAGAGCGTAGTCCCAGCGCCAAATGCGCTCTCGCCGCGGACTCCAGATCTTTTCGCGGCGGCGCATAGCAAATGCAACGTGGCTCGCCATTGTATGGACCATAACGCAACATGCCACAATCACGAGAAGCGTTTGGTCGTGCCACGGCTTAGGAAGAATGGCGACAAGTCCAGCAATCGCCAGCAGGGCTGCCAGGCTGGCGGCCAAGCTGAGGATTTGTTTATGCAGTTGCACCATGGCCGCTCTGAATATGAGAGTACGCGAGACTCCGATCAAGTAGGCGCCACCCACCAAGCACCATGAGACGACTGGGACTGCCGGCGCAATCAACAAGCCCGCCCCTGCTATGAGGAATGCAGACCCGCCAACAACTCTGTCGGTCAAAACAGCCCAAATGGCATAGCTTGGGTTTTGTTGGCGCAGAATCACATCACAGTAGGCGCCCTGTACCACGCTTTGGCCCAAGCTCGCGACTAGTAGAAGAACGCCAAATGCGCCAAACTCTGCGACTGATAGGCATTTTGCCGCAAGCAGGGTGATGAGCATCGTCATAACACTCGACGTGGCAACGTCGGTCACCGAGAGCAGGTTGCCGCCGACGCTCTTGTTTGCCTTGATTGCGTGCAGTGCTTGTGAACTACGCATGTGTTCTCATTAGTTGGTAGTACCACTGCCGCACCCGCGGTCGGGATCGGGATTTGCTCCACGCGTCCGCAATTCGCCCCATTTCCTGCCGAACTTCACACTTCATTTTTTCGGGCATGCCGAGCCATTGGATCACGCGATGCGCTGTTAGTTCAGGACTATCGGCCTCCGCCTCCAACTCAACGTAGCGTGCGCCAAGAAGGGCGCTCAGCGATTCCACACGGCCAACCACAGGAATCGCTCCGCACGCCATTGCTTCGACTACACTGTTGGGAGTGCCATCATTGCGTGCAGGTGAGCATATGATGTCGGCTCGCCGAAATAGTTGAGAGAGTTTCTTCGCATCCAACTTTCGGGTCAGGTTGATTCGATCCCTGAATGGGCTGGCGGCAACCTGCGATTCGGCGCGAGGATTTCCGGCAAGGCCGGGTGCGATGAAGACTGCGGTAGGTTCGGCACGGGCCACAATATCTACCGCCGAGAGCCAAGATTCGACAGCTATGTGGGAAGCGGCACCACGCGGCATCACGACGATTTTCTCTCGCGGAGCCATCAGGCGCGGCTGCCAAAAGATGTCCTCGTCGTAGCCCATATTTCCTGGCGCCAGCAGAAGTTTGGATGTCTGGTTGTTCCGCAGTTCCTTCGCTAGGTCAAGATCACGTTGGCAGTCGGCATGGATCCCAAAAGCGCTCTGCAGGGTCGACACACTCCGTTTCATTAGAGTCGCGTTCGCTCGCGCCTGAGAAACGAGGTCTTGTCCCCAAATGCTCACGGCCATTGGTCGAACTCCAGCGAGATCGGCCGCTATGCCTTCAAAAGGTATGCGCAAGGCATGGATCAGACCAATGTCGCCTTTCCGATATATGTCGTGAATTGTGGCTGCCAGCGACCTCGCGATAGTCTCTTCAAGCCGATATTCGAGCCGCCCTGAACCTTCTGGTGCCCGTTCGGTGGTGCCGGACTTGGTTCGGAAGAGTCGCTGTGCGAGGCCGTTTGCACTACCAGTGGCAAGGTGTCTCACGTTGGCAAGGTGAGAATCAACCTCATGAACGTTACTAGGACCAGCGACCCCTGCGACTGCCATACGTTCAGACGTTGTCAGGCGCTTGGAACTCAGTACAACTACGTCCAATCCCATCGCCCGCATGCCCAGCAGCCACGAGGAAGCGTGCGGGCTGCGCATGTCGGCGACTAGCAGTATTTTCCGTTTCTGAGAGGTCATGGCCGAATTCCGCTCCACTGACGGTGCCGCCGCGCGGTCGACAGGATGAAGTTCACGGCACGTTCGCTGGTGTTGTCGATGAGGTAGTCATCCGGCGTCACGTGGCTAGCCCCACTGCGCCCACGTGTCGTCGACATGGCGGCCTTGACGCCCTCGACGACGTCGGCCGCATCCAGCCCGGTCATGATGATGCCCCCGGTGTCCAGGGCCTCCGGTCGCTCGATGGAGTCACGCAGGGTGATGGCCGGGAAGCCGAGGAGCGTCGCCTCCTCGGCGATGGTGCCGGAGTCGCTGAGGCAGCAGGCGGCCGAGAGCTGGAGCTTGTTGTAGTCATGGAAGCCGAGAGGCTCGCCAAACGTGACGCCCTTGACGTCTCCGCCTTCCGGCAGGGCCTCGAGTCGCTTTCGGGTCCGCGGGTGCGTCGACACGAAGACGGGCAGGTCGAACTCGTCGTGCACCGCCACGAGGCAGTCGAGGAGCATCCGGAGCCGCTCCGGCGAGTCGACGTTCTCCTCCCGGTGGGCGCTCACCAGGAAGTAGCCCCCCTCGGAGAGGCCGAGTCGCTCCACGACATCCGAGGCCAGGACCTGCTCGCGGTAGGCGTTCAGCACCTCTCGCATGGGTGAGCCGGTCTTCAGGATCCGACGCGGGTGCAGGCCCTCCGAGAGGAGGTTCCGTCGGGCGTGCTCGGTGTAGACGAGGTTGAAGTCGGCCACGTGGTCGACGAGTCGGCGGTTGGTCTCCTCCGGCACGTTCTCGTCGAAGCACCGGTTCCCGGCCTCCATGTGGTACACGGGGATTCGCATCCGCTTGGCCATGACGGCCGCCACGCAGCTGTTGGTGTCCCCGAGGACGAGCACGGCGTCCGGCCGCTCGGCCAGCAGGACCTCTTCGGTCTTGATGAGGGTCTCGCCGAGCACGCGTCCGAGCGAGCTGGTGTCGACGCCGAGCATGTGGTCCGGTGCGCGCAGACCGAGGTCGCGGAAGAAGACCTCATTGAGCGTGTAGTCGTAGTTCTGCCCCGTGTGGACCAGGACGTGGTCGACGGTCTCGTCCAGCCTCTTGATCACCTGCGACAGCCTGATCAGCTCGGGCCGGGTTCCGGCGATCGTCATTACCTTCAGCATGCGTCAACCTTCTCGAGGAGCACGGGCTCCCGGTACGTGTCAGGGTCGGCGGGGTCGAACAGCTCGTTCGTCCAGAAGAGCGTCACCAGCTCGTCGTCACCCGTGTTGGTGATGTTGTGCGCCCACATCGTCGGCATGTCGATGATCACGGGCTCGGCACCCGACACCTCGAAGCTGACGGCCTCGTCGGTCAGGACCTTGCGCAGGCTGATCCGGGCCTGGCCGGACACCACGACGAAGCGCTCGATCTTGCGGAGATGGAAGTGCTCCCCGCGCGTGATCCCGGGACGGGTCGTCGACACGAACGTCTGGCCCTGCCCCCCGTGGGACCGGACCGTCTCCACCAGGCGCCCTCGGTCGTCCGCATGGCTGGTCAGGCGGATGGGATAGCGCTCCGGAAAGAGCCTGGCGCGCAGGGTGTTGAACAGGTCGACGTCGAGCTGCGAGGTCAGCCGTGGGATGTCGCCGCTGGAGTAGGTCTCTGCGAAGGCGTTCAGGAGGTCCCAGACCTGCTGCACCCCCACGTCGGTCCCCGCCGGGGAACGGACGCCGGTCGGGCCGGTCATCGCGTCCAGCAGGGCCTCGGCGGCGGCCTGCACGTGAAGCAGCGGCACGAGTCGGTCGACGATGTTCGGGCTCCCACCGGTGGCGACGAGGTCGACGAAGGTGGCGACGAAGGAGTTGTAGTCGGGACGTCCGTGTTCACCGAACAGGTTCGGGAGCCGCACGTCCACGAACTCGCCGCCAGTGCGCTCTGCGGAGGATCCCAGCACCTCAGCAGCCGCAGCCTTCCCGGTGCCGTACGACGTCTGGTTGCCGGACTGGATGGAGTTGGCGTACACGATGCGGCGCGGCTTGCCGTCCGCCTCCATCGCGCGTGCGACGTCGCGGGCGAGGTCGACGTTGGCCTTCTCGACGTCGTCCGGCTCACCGCGGTTGACGCCGGCGATGTGGATCACCGCGTCCGCGGACCGAAGCAGCGCCGGAAGCTCGACCCAGTTGGATCGGTTGACCGGCACGACCTCGTGGTTGCCTTCGGCCCGGGCGCGGACGCGGAGGTGCCAGCCCAGGAAGCCGTCGGCACCCGTGACGACGACCTTCACGCCGTGGCACCTTCAAGCAGGCGGTCGAACTCGGGCAGCCGGAGCAGCAGCTGTTTCGTGGCCTCGACGTCGAGACGCTCGGTGTTCTCGCTCGTGTAGTCGTCCAGCCGCGCCGGGAGATCTTCGCCCTCCTCGAAGTACAGCTCGTACTGGAGGGACCGAGCATCGAGCGGCACCCGGAAGTAGTCGCCCTGGTCGTGCGCCTTGGCGATCTCCTCACGGCTCAGCAGGGTCTCGTGCATCTTCTCGCCGTGACGCATGCCGAGGCGGGTGATGCTGGGAGAACTGTCCCCGAGAAGGCTTGCGACCGCCCGCGCGAGGGTCTCGACCGTCGAGGCCGGCGCCTTCCGCACGAAGAGGTCACCCGGCTCGGCGTGCAGGAAGGCGTGCTCGACGAGGTCGACGGACTCCTGCAGCGACATGAGGAACCGCGTCATCGTGGGCTCCGTGACGGTGAGGGGCCGGCCCTCCTGCGTCTGCTGGACGAAGAGCGGGATCACCGAACCCCGGCTGTACATGACGTTGCCATACCGCGTCACCGACACGGTGGTTGCCGAGTCCGGGTGGTTGCGGGCGAACGCCTGCGCCGTCTTCTCCATGAGCGCCTTGGACATGCCCATGGCGTTGACCGGGTACACGGCCTTGTCGGTGCTCAGGCACACGACGCTGCGCACGCCGGATGCCGCGGCCGCCTCGATGACGTTGCGGCTCCCCACGACGTTCGTCTTGACCGCCTGCTCGGGGAAGAACTCGCACGACGGCACCTGCTTCAGGGCGGCCGCGTGGAACACGAAGTCGACATCGACACTGGCCGACTGGACGCTGTCGAGATCGCGGACATCCCCCACGAACAGCTTGAGCCGTGGGTCATCGACCCGCCGGCGCATCTCGTCCTGCTTGGCCTCGTCCCTCGACAGCACTCGCACCTGGCCCACGCCGCGGCTGAGCAGATGGCCGACCATGATGGATCCGAACGAGCCCGTGCCGCCGGTGATGAGTACGGTGGCGCCCTCGATCGAGGCCGTCATGGCTGCACCCTCGTCGGGCCGGTCTCACTGGTGATGCGCATCCGCAGGTCTTCCCATCCTTCGATTCCTACCGGGGCTTGCCACCCCGCCGTGCTGAGCCAGCTCTCGTCCTGATCCTGACCGAACCACATCATCTCGACTCTTCGCGCATTTGCCGCGACGAGTCCCGAGCGCCGCCCGAGCCGCTCGAGCGTCCGTACCATCGTCCGAGCGAGACGCTCCGGGAGGACATGAGGCTCTCGACCACCGAGGACCGACATGAGGTGACCGGTCGTCATCCCCTCCGACGGATGGATGACGACCTCCGGCGGGTCGGCGTCACACGTCGCGAGAAAGGCGACCGCACTCGCCACGTTCTGCACGAGAGCCTGCGGCGACGGACGGCTGGCAGGGGCGGCGACGCTGCGCAGCGGGGACTGGGCGAGCCGCACGATCGATCGACTGACGCGGCGGTCAGGGGCATGGACGCTCGGCGGCCGGTACACCACCGCTCTCCCCGGGAGCAGGGACCGGACCAGCTGCTCGCCCTCGATCTTGGACCGCGCGTAGGCGGAGAACGCGTCGGTCTCGTCGGAGTCGGTCAGGACGGGTGCCCGGCCCTGGACGACCGCGCTGCTGATGTGCACCAGCCGGCCATGTCCCCGGTCGGCCAGCACCCGGGCCAACATCCCGGGCAGCACGGCGTTCGCCTCCCGCAGGGACGCGAGATCGGTGCTCGATGCGTCAGGGTCGCCGGCGGCGTTGACGACCGCGGTGCAGCCCGTCAGGCCGGCCCGCACCGCTTCGAGGGCAGAGACGTCGAACTCCGCGACGCCCTCGTCGACGGAGCCGTGGCCCCGAAGCCCATGGACCGGCCGCACGTCGTGTCCGTAGGCACGCAGAGCCTCCACGACGGCGCTCCCGATGAAACCGGAGGCACCAACAACAGCAACGCTCATGCGGGGACTCGCTCCTGGGTACCACTCATCAGCTGGTCGACGCCGCGCAGTGCCGTGTCCTGCGCGTAATGGTCCTCGTAGTGTCGTCGGGCGGCCACGGCCATCGACTCGAGCGCGGCGACGCCCATCGCCGCGAGCTTCTCGACCGCACCGGCCATCTCGGCATCGGACCCTGGCGTGACGCACACGCCCGCGCCGCTGTCGGCGATGACGCGCGCGGCATCGCCGGCGATGGCTCCGATGATCGGCCGTCCCGCTGCCAGCGTCGCCTGCAGCTTCGACGGAAGCGTCATGCGTGACAAGGGCCGGTCCCGCAGGCTCACCAGCTGCACGTCACCGGCGGCGAGCACCTCTGCCATCCGGTCGAAGGGCTGCGAGCCGATGAAGCGCACGTTGGGCAGATCGGCCGACCGAACGGCCCGCTTGAGGCGCTCCTCCTCCACCCCTCCACCGACGAGGACGAATTGGACGTCGTCGCGGTGTCGCAGTCGCTCGGCCGTACGCACCACTGTGTCCAGCGCCTGGAACTCGCCGAAGTTCCCGGCGTACATGACCGTGAAGCGGTCGTCGACGCCGAGTGCGCGTTTCGCTGCGACACGGTCCGGGACGGGGCGGAACGCCCTCTCGTCGGCCCAGTTCGGCAGGTACGAGAGCTTCGACTCCGGCACGCCTCGTTCGCGCAGCCGGTCCAGCATGGTCGGGGCCGTGACCGCGACGTGCTCAGCAGATCGATACGTGACGTCGCAGAACCGGTGCAGGGCTCGCTCGACGCGTCCTGCACGGCCCGTCGACAGGAAGCCGGACGCGGTGACGGTGTCCGGCCAGAGGTCTTGGATGTGCAACACGAACGGCGTGCCTCGGCGTCGCTTCAGGGCCAGGGCCGGGATGGCGGCAGTGGCCGGCGTCCCGTGCACCCAGGCCACGTCGACCTCCGGTAGCCGCGACACCGCCACCGCAGAGGCGCCTGCGGCAAAGCTGAGGTAGTTGCCGGCGCGACGCAGGGCCCGGTCGTCGTGGTTGACCCACAACGGAGCGCGGTGGACCTCGAGGCCGTCCATCACCTCGTGCTGGTAGGCACGCACGCGGTACCCGTCGTACAGGGCGCCGTGCGGGTAGTTGGGGAAACCGGTGAGGACGTGGACCTCGTGCCCACGGGCCGCGAACGCGCGCGCGATGACGCCGGGAAGCGCAGCCGATCCCTGTTCCGGGTCGAACCACTGCGAGATGAAGGCGACACGCATTCAGATCTTCCGCTCGGTGAAGGTCGGAAGAGCCAGGAAGAACGCGACGATCATGCCGGTGACGACCGCCGAGGCCGTGAGCGACAGGCTCAGCCACGCCGCCAGCACCAGGCCGGACAGGGCGGCGACCATGCACGCGACGGAGACGTGTGACAGCCCGGTCACCGAGACCAGCCGTTGGTACGCGTGTTCGCGATGGGCCTCCATCAGCGGCGCGCCCCGCACCTTTCGCCGGGCAAGAGTCAGCGCGACGTCACCGAGATAGAGGGCGAGCGGGGACAGCAGGACGAGGGGCGAGACCCCGGCCGGCGTCGAGATCGTGACACCGGCGGCGATGAGCCCACCCATGAGGTAGCTGCCTGAGTCCCCGAGGAACAGTCTGGCTCGCGGCACGTTCCAGGGCAGGAAGCCGGAGGCGGCCCCGAGGGCCATGGCTCCCAGAACCATCAGGGGCGCCAGGCCGGACGACATGCCGAGGACCACGGCGGCAACCCCCCAGACCAGCAGCACCGCGCCGCTGATCCCGTTGATGCCGTCCATGAAGTTCACGACGTTGACGACGACGGGGAACAGCGCGGCCGCGAAGAGCGTGTGCCACACCCCGCCGGAGGCGGCGCCAAGGGCGGCACCGGTCAGTACCTGCAGCGCCAGCCGAGGCATCGCCGGGAGCGACTTGAGGTCATCGACGAAACCCACGACACACAGGGCCACCGCCGCCGTGACGGCCGGCCAGCTCACGTCGGCCTCGAGCGTCGTGGGGGGGGGGGGGGGGCCCCCCCCCCCCCCCCCCCCCCCCCCCGGCCCCCCC
>JAEWFB010000401.1 GCA_023389095.1 Actinomycetes bacterium | reverse complement strand
CGCCGCGCGTTGGACGGCGTGACCGCGACCCAGCGGGCGCGATCCTCGAAACGCTGCTCCGGGTGCACGGCGTGGGCGAGGTGGACGGCGTGCCCGGCCGGCAGCGACTCGTGCTCCGCCGACGTGGTCCCCGCCACCCCCGCGTGCCCGCGTTCGTGGTCCGACCCGTGCCCCCGACCGTGCTTCGGCTCGTGCCCTCGCTCGTGTCCCGGCTCGTGTCCCGGCTCGTGGTCAGCGCTCACCTGCCGAGCGTACGGCGGCGGCCGCGCCGAAGGGTGGAGGCCACGTCGGGCGGCCGTCCTCGCGTCGCGTGCGTCACACGCCGAAGGATCTCCTGCACGCATTCCGGACACCGTGTCTCATTTGCTGGAAACCCCCTTTACCCCTCGGTAGCCGCGCGTACCGTCGAACGCATGACGCGGCAGCTCGTACTCCTTATTGCCAGCCGCGGCGAGTCCCAGTAGTCAGCGACCTCGCCGCGGAGATCCCGCGTTCCCCATCGCTGACGGCTCGCCCACCCGGGCTCGAGCACCTGAGACCACACGATCGAACTGGCACGAAGGAAGTGATCCCCATGAGCGATGACGCCATGGCCGCCCGACAGGCGCTGCAGGAGTCGATGGACCTGCGCGACCAGGGCCACGCGGACGAGTGACGTCCACCGCGACCACGACGACGAAGGCCCCCGCCCACGTTGGGAGGGGGCCTTCGTCGTGTTCATTTTGTGAGACGCGCGTTCCACATCACAAGACGCGTCCTAGGCTGGACGCATGGGAGAGACGCAGGTCAAGGACGCCTACTCGATCGCCGTGATCGGCGGTGACGGCATCGGTCCCGAGGTCGTCGGCGAGGCCCTCAAGGTGCTCGACGCGGCCACCGGCTCCAGCGGTCCGAAGTTCGCCGCGACCGACTACGACCTCGGCGCGCGCCGCTGGCACGCCACCGGCGAGACGCTGCCCGACTCCGTCCTCGAGGAGCTGCGCGGCCACGACGCCATCCTCCTCGGCGCCATCGGCGACCCGACCGTCCCGAGCGGCGTCCTCGAGCGCGGCGTCCTGCTGCCGCTGCGCTTCGCCCTCGACCACTACGTCAACCTGCGCCCGGCCAAGCTCTACCCGGGTGTCGCCAGCCCGCTCGACGTCGCACGCGTCGCCCCCGACGGCATCGACTTCGTCGTCGTCCGCGAGGGCACCGAGGGGCCCTACACCGGCAACGGCGGGGCGCTGCGCGTCGGCACGCCCGCCGAGATCGCCACCGAGGTGAGCGTCAACACCCGCTACGGCGTCGAGCGCGTCGTCCGCGACGCCTTCGCTCGCGCCCAGGCCCGCCCGCGCCAGCACCTGACGCTCGTGCACAAGCACAACGTGCTGACCTACGCCGGGCACCTCTGGCGGCGCACGGTCGAGGAGGTCGCCGCCGAGTTCCCCGAGGTGCAGACCGCCTACCAGCACGTGGACGCCGCCACGATCTTCATGGCCACCGACCCGGGCCGCTTCGACGTCATCGTCACCGACAACCTCTTCGGCGACATCCTCACCGACATCGCCGCCGCGATCGCCGGAGGCATCGGCCTCG
This sequence comes from Actinomycetes bacterium, assembly GCA_023389095.1. GTDB lineage: Bacteria > Actinomycetota > Actinomycetes > Actinomycetales > Dermatophilaceae > Monashia. The sequence goes on along the minus strand of JAEWFB010000401.1, from coordinate 951 downwards.
CGGCGTCGGGCAACATCAACCCGGCCCGCACCACCCCGAGCATGTTCGAGCCGGTCCACGGCTCCGCCCCCGACATCGCCGGGCAGGGCAAGGCCGACCCGACGGCGGCGATCCTGTCGGCCGGCATGCTCCTCGCACATCTCGGCCTCGAGGCCGACGCCGCGCGCATCGAGGCGGCCGTCGCCGAGGACCTCGCGCAGCGGGGCGACGCCGTACGGTCGACCACCGCCGTCGGCGACGCCGTGGCCGCCCGCCTCTGACACCCCGGACGAGCCGGGCCGGTGCGACGAGCACGACCGGCCCGGCTTCGTCGTCTCACCATGTGGGCGATAGCCTGCAGGAGATCACTGCTGATTGGCTCCCCTGGAGGTTCGAGATGTCCCAGCTGTCCTTCGAGGTCACGCGCCGCGACGACGTGACGTCGCCCGAGCGCGTCGCCGAGATCCTCCAGAACCCCGGCTTCGGCAAGGTCTTCACCGACCACATGGCCGTCATCGACTGGAGCGCCGACGGTGGCTGGGGCAACGCGCGGATCCAGCCCTACGGCCCCTTCCAGCTCGACCCCGCCGCCGCGGTCCTGCACTACGCGCAGGAGATCTTCGAAGGCATGAAGGCCTACCGCCACGCCGACGGCTCGATCTGGACGTTCCGCCCGGAGGCCAACGCGGCCCGGTTCGCCCGCTCGGCCCGCCGGCTGGCCCTGCCGGTGCTGCCGGAGGCCGACTTCATCGAGTCGCTGCGCCAGCTCGTCACCATCGACCAGGAGTGGGTGCCGGCCGGCGACGCGGGGGAGAAGAGCCTCTACCTGCGTCCGTTCATGTTCGCCTCCGAGGCCTTCCTCGGCGTCCGTCCGGCCCAGCGGGTGACCTACTCGGTCATCGCCTCGCCCGCCGGCTCGTACTTCTCCGGCGGCCTCAAGCCCGTGACGCTGTGGATCTCCACCGACTACGC
>JAEWFB010000382.1 GCA_023389095.1 Actinomycetes bacterium | reverse complement strand
TCGGCACGGTGGCGGGCCTGGTCGGCCTGGTCCTGCAGACCGTCGATGTCGCCGCGGTTGGCCTCGACGCGCCGACGCAGGTCGTCCAGCTGCTCCTGCCAGTCGCCGTCGGGTCCGGGTTGCCCGTTGCCCATGAACCCGATTATGGCAACGGAGCCCTGCCCGTAGCAGAGGCCCGGCACGTTCACTCGGGTTCGGTCGACGCCTCGACGATTGCCATCGCCAGCAGGCCGACGGACAAGCCGGCCTGGTCGGCGGCGGCGTGGAGTCTCTCCTCGGCCGCGACGGGATCGAGCGACGAGGCCGCGACGAGCAGGCCGATCGCCTGGTCGATGAGTCGTTGCTCCCTGAGCCGCGTGGGGCCCTGCGCCGCCTCCAGTCGGGACGCGAAGGACAGGTCCGCGTCGGCGACCGCGCCCGGCGCCCATGCCCCGAACAGCGCCGCCATCTCTTGGACCCGCCCCCGGAAGGTGTCGGGCGCGTCCCCGTAGAGGTCCACGCCACCCGTGACGACACCGTTGTGTCGAAACGGGATCGACAGGCTGCTGCGGATGCCCGCGACGCCCGAGGGCCGAGCGACGGGCTGCCGCAGGCCCTCGCCGAGGCGTGAGCGGCTGTCGACCGGGCCGAGGTGGCGCTGTCGCACGGCGTCGACCCGCGGTTCGTCGTCGGTGTCCTGGACGGGATCGAGCGCTGAGACGTCGATCCCGCCCGCGACGTAGGTCAGCACCAGGTCCTGGACCACCAGGCCCAGGCTCACTCCCACCAGACCCGGGACCCGAGCGCGCGCCAGGTCGGCCAAGCGCTGCAGGTCCTCGCGCAAGGCGAGGTCACCCTCCCGCTCCAGCTCGTCCAACGCCTCACGCGTCTCGGGGATCGGCTCCACTCCCGCGGGTATACCCACCCACGAGACCATCCACCCGGACACCGGTCGAACAGTTCGCCTGCGCCCTCGGCACGGGCCGACCCGCGCTCGGGCAGGCCGGACGGTTGTCGGCGCGGGACAGTCTTCACGGGACCCGGGGCGCCATGAGAAGCGGCGGGGCGAACGCAGCCGGTCTCCGTGCGAACCTGGCACGCAGCGGGCGCTCGACGAACCTGAAGCTCGCTTCGGCGAGAACGACGACGATGGCGACCCAGACGACATCACCGACCACCGAGTGTCCGAAGAGATTGAGCATCGCGATTCTCACCAGGACATTCCAGAGATAGATCGAGTACGACCGCTCGCCGAGCCAGCGCATCGGTGCGCTCGCCAGCATCAAGCCCGCCGCCGAGCCCGGCCGCGTCACCACACCGATCAGCATCACCAGGGTCAACGCGGTCCCGCCGACGATCACCAACGAGGTGCGGTAGGTGTCGTTGCGATATGCCAGGGCAGGCAGGAGAGCAACGGACACCATCGCGAAGGGTGCAAGTCGCGCCACCGCTCTCGAGGGCCAGCCGTTCTGAACGACGATCGCGAGCAGTGCGCCGACCAGGATCGGCAGCGCGTTCGTGTCGGTGCCGAAATACTCGTGCGGGTCGAAAAGGATCTTCTGGCTCAGGCCGAGGACGAGGTCGAGCGCCAGGGTGATCGCGATGAGCGAGACGGTCAACGCGGCGAAGAGCCGGGCGCTGCGGCGATAGACCCAGAGCAGCACGAACGGCCACAACACGTAGAACTGTTCTTCGACGGAGAGCGTCCAGGTGTAGTTGAAGTAGTCCTGGGTAGCGAAAGGGTGGCCGGCCCAGTCAAAGAGGCTCGTCGTATAGGTTGCGGCTGCGCCGGCGGGGGCGAGAACCTGCCCGACACTCAGATCGCGTCGGCCCACGACCAGCACCGCGATGGTCGCCGCCACGACGGTCACCAACGCCGGGTAGAGGCGCGCCGCGCGTCGGCGATAGAACGCCCGGACGTCGATGGTGCCGGTTCGGAGCTCGCGGGCCAACAGGCTGGTGATGAGGTATCCCGACAGGCAGAAGAACACGGTCACACCGAGGTAGCCGTTGATCAACGGCTTGGTGGGGGCGTGCTGACCCAGGACCAGGAGAATTGCCAGACCACGGACGCCGTCCAGTGCGGGCTGGTTACCACTGCCGTGCACGAGTCGCCCTGAGAGCGGTAGGGGGCGTCGGCCGCTCCGACGCCATCGGACGAAACACGCGAGGAGAACCTGGAGACAGGGCTCGCCAGCGACATCCCCTCCCGAGGCGACGCGCAGCCGTGGATGGACGCCATGACAGGTTCGGAGCGGCCGGGGTCGCGACGACGGCCCACCTCGGGGCCGAGGCCCTCACGCGCATCCGATGTGGTCCCGCTCGCAACCGGGTCGCCTCCGTTCGGACATCGCTGAGGCCCCTGACGCGGCGCGGTGTGATCCACGTCGATGGAACGAATACGACGTGGACGCGCGGTTGGTTCAGCCAGTGCGGTCGTCGAGCAGTGGCGCGACGTCGAGGACGCGTGGCGGGCAGGTGCGTTCGACCCGCGACGGTTCGAGGAACCGTTCCGAAGACCCCTGGACGCCGGCCGGCCAGAACCTCGAGGGACGCGCCCGACCCGACCTGGCCAAGCACCGCCACTACTCGAGCCGGCGGACGAGCGTCGCGGGGGCGCAGAACCGGTAGCTCTCGGTCACCAGCTCGGCGACCTCCTCCCAGTCGGTGCCGCTCTCGAGCACCATGCCGACGACGGTGGGAGACCACGGCGGCCGATAGAACGGCGGCCCCGCATTGACCAGGGCCAACAGCTCGTCGCCGGCCGAGCGGAAGGACAGCACCGTGGTTGGAGCCGTCACCCCGGTCACGTCACGGTAGGCCGACGTGTAACCCTCCTGGGCGACCAGGACGTGCGCGAACGTCTTGCCCCGGACCCGCCACCGGACGCCGGTCCACGCGTCCTCCTCGTACGCGTCGGGAAGCGCGAGCGCAGTGGACCCGATGCGCGCGACGACCTCGCCCGAGGGCTCGATGCGCGGTGGCCTGGACACGCTCCGAGTCTGCCAGTGGGTTCCGACAGCGGTCCCACGGCAGTGCGTCCTCGGCGTCACCTGACGCCCGGGTGGTTGACGGTCTTCGCGCAGGGGCCGAAGGCTCGACCATCCGCGAGTCGCCCGGTCACTGCACGTCCACGCCCAGGACTACCTCTGTTCCGACGTCGACCGAGGCATCCTGCGTCCTTCACTGGCCCGGCTGGGCGAACGGCGGCGTTTTCCGCCCTTCTCTGATGCACCCTTGGGGTGAGGAGGTCGGCATGGCCGCGCCGGTCGTCTCGGCGGCGCCCTCGTTCCAGATCGGACGGTCACGAGCCACGTCGCCGGACGCGGAGATGTTCGCCTCCCAGGCCCGGATGACACCGGCGAGGTACTGTCTGCCCGGCAAGCCGACTGAGGTCTTGGAGGATGCGTGTCGCACACGGTGGCCAGGTTCGTGATCGCGGCCGCGCTGGTGGTCAGCGGGTGCGGAGCCGGGCAGCCCTCGCAGCCCCCGCAGCCCTCGCAGCCCCCGCAGAGCTCGCAGCCCGTCACCTTTCCGACCGCGCAGCGGGCGAACATCACCAAGCTGCTGGTCTTCGTCGTCGAGAACCACTCGCTGGACCAAATGCGTGAGGCCATGCCGTACACGGCAGCACTGGGAAAGAGGTTCGCCGTGGCGACGCACTACCAAGCGGTGACCCACCCCTCGCTGCCCAACTATCTGGCGATGACCGGCGGCAGCACGTTCGGGGTCACCGATGATGACCCGCCCTCCAGCCACACGACCGACCAGCCGTCGGTGTTCGGCCAGGCCCTGTCCCTCGGCAAGACGGCGAAGGTCTACGCCGAAGGAATGTCCGGCACCTGCGCCACGCAGAGCGCCGGACGGTACGCCGTGAAGCACAACCCGTGGGCCTACTTCCTCGGCGAGCGCTCCTCCTGCGCCCGGTACGACGTGCCGGTCACGCAGCTGGGCAAGGACGTTGCTGACGGACGGCTACCCAACGCCGGCATGGTGATCCCCGATCTGTGCAACGACGCACACGACTGCGATCTCTCGGTCGCGGACCAGTGGCTGCGGACGCAGGTCGACAGGGTGATGGCCGGCCCGGACTGGCGGAGTGGACATCTCGCGATCGTGGTGACCGCCGACGAGGATGATCACCAGCAGAACAACCTCGTCCTGACCGTCGTGGCCCACCCGTCGCTGCACGGCGCCGTCGTCACCACGCCGCTGACCCACTACTCGCTGGCGCGCCTCTACAGCGAGATCATCGCGGCGAAGCCGCTCGGCGAGGCAGCGGCTGCCCCGTCCCTGGCCACGGCCTTCGGGCTGGAGCTCACCGGCCGTTGAGGCAGGGCGGTGCCGCCAGTCCGGAACCTGGCCCCTCCTCAGGGGCGGCCGGCTGTCTCCCTGGCTGCGGCGAGGCGCTCGAGGGTGTCGGGGTGGGTGGCGAACAGCACGTACTCGATGCGGGGCGGGTGGACGTCGGCGACGTTGACGGTGGCCAGGCGCAGCTGCATGGCAGCGAACTCGACGGGGTCACCGGTCAGCCGGAGGGCATGCTGGTCGGCACGGGCCTCGACCCGGCGGGAGACGAGGCCTTGCAGCGGGCCGGTGACCAGGCCCGCCAGCATCCCCAGAGCGAGGACCAGGCCGATGGCCCTCGGTGAGCCGATGGCGTCCACCCCGGCCCGGCGAAGCAGGGCATCCCAGTGGCCCACCAGGTAGAGCGCCACCACCGCCGCCGCGGCGCCGATGGCCCCCAGCAGCGTGCCCGTCTCGGGGTCGCGGTCCTTGGCATGGCCCAGCTCGTGGGCGACGACGCTGCGCACCTCACCAGCCGGCGCGTCGCGCAGCAAGGTGTCGTAGACGACGACGCGGCGGGTGGCACCGAAGCCGGAGACGTACGCGTTGAGCGCGGTGGTCCGCCGGGACGCGTCGGCGACCAGCACGTCTCGCACGGGCATGCCGTCGCGGGCCGCCATGACGACCAGCTCGTCACGCAGTGGCCCTGCCGGCATCGGCGTGAACCGGTTGAACACCGGCTCGACGAGGACCGGGAAGACGAAGGACAGCAGCACCACCAGGGCGGCGCCACCGGCTGCGCCGAACGCCCACCACCAGTCCGGCGCCCACCGGGTCACCGTGTAGAAGCCGGCGAGCACGACCGCACTGGCCACGGCGCCGATCGCGCCGCCCTTGAGCAGGTCCACGGCCCAGCCGCGCCAGCCCTGGGTGGACAGCCCGTGGTCGCGGAGCACTCTGTGGCGCCACACCGCGAACGGCAACGACGCCGACCACAGCAGCAGGAGGATGGCCAGGCCGCCCAGCACTGCCTCGGCCAGCCAGTGGCCGGCGAACGGCCGGGCCGCCCAGACGACGATGCGGGCGCCGGCCGGGGTGACACCGAGCAGCAAGGCCGCCGCCAGCCCGGCCAGCAGGGAACCGTAGGAGCTCGGGCGCAGCGCGGCGTGCAGAGCCCGACCGCTGGTGACGGTGTCCGGGGGTATGTCCCTCAGCGCGGCCGCTCGCGCGGCGTGGCCCGGACGTGGCACCCGCCAGGGCACCAGCACCATCGCGGCGACAGCCAGGCCGGTTGCGAGCGCGACCAGCGCCGCCAGGGCCCACCCTTCGGGGGTCACGATGCCCCTTTCTGCACTTCACTGCCGATGCCGGGTCAGCAGCTGCTCGGCAGGTGCTGCACCGACGAGAAGGACAACGCCAGCGTCCCATGAGAGGCCCTCGGGACCATCGGACAGACAAGAGGACAGCGCTGCAACCGGGTTCGGCGCACCCTCCTTTTCCGGGCATTCTGTCGCTACTTTGTGAAAGCCCCTCACCCTGAAGGAACATCGCCGGTTCCTGGGGCAGGAAGGACTCACATGAAAGCCAGGATCCTTGCCCTCGCCAGCTCACTCGCCGTGGTCGCGCCTTTGGCCATCGGGACGCTGGAGGAGGCTCACGCCGCACCGACGAGCATCACCGACAGCCCGCCCGTCACGCTGGTCGGCGGGATGACGTCGCCGAGGTACGACTACGCGAACGCCATCCGCGAGACCGTCTGGGTCGACACGCCCGACCTGGACGGGGACGGCCGCCCGGAGCGGGTCGCCGCCGACATCATCCGCCCTCGCGAGCTCGACGGCACCGCACGGGTGCCGATCATCATGGACGCCAGCCCCTACTACCTCAGCCTCGGCCGCGGCAACGAGACCGAGTACAAGGAGTACGCCGCTGACGGCAGCCCGACGAAGTTCCCGCTGTACTACGACAACTACTTCGTCCCGCGCGGCTACGCGTTCGTCGCCGTCGACATGGCCGGCACGGCCCGATCGACCGGGTGCACCGACGAGGGCGGCCGCTCGGACGTCGAGTCGGCCAAGGCCGTCGTCGAGTGGCTCAACGGCAAAGGCACCGCCCACGACGCGAACGGCGCACTCGTGCAAGCCACCTGGAGCAACGGCAGCACCGGGATGATCGGCAAGTCCTACGACGGGACGCTCGCCAACGGCGTCGCCGCCACCGGCGTCGACGGGCTGAAGACGATCGTTCCGATCAGCGCCATCAGCTCCTGGTACGACTACAACCGCTGGCAGGGCGCCGTGAAGTCGCGTCACTACGCCAGCAGCCTCTCGCGCACCATCGCGCAGCGGCGCACCATCCCGACGGACTGCTCGTCGCGGCTGGCCTCCATGGACGCCAACGACGCCGACGCGACCGGTGCGTACACCGACTTCTGGGCCGAGCGCGACTACCGCGCCGGTAGCTTCTACGACGCCTCCAAGGTCAAGGCCAGCGTCTTCATCGTCCACGGACTCCAGGACAACAACGTCAAGACGATGAATGCCTCGAAGTGGTGGGCGAACCTGGGCCAGCAGGGCGTCCCGCGCAAGATGTGGCTCAGCCGCCTCGGTCACGTCGACCCGTTCGACAGCGACCGCCAGGAGTGGGTCACCACGCTGAACCGGTGGTTCGACCACGAGCTCATGGGCATCGACAACGGCATCGACCGGGAGCCTGCCGTCCGCGTCGAGACCGCTCCGAACCAGTGGGAGACGTCCAGGACGTGGCCGATCCAGTCCGCGCGCACCATGTCGCTCAACCCTCGGGCAGACGGCACCATGGCGCTCGGAGCCCAGGACCGCGGCACGGCCGGCTACGTCAACAGCTCCCGCCTGACCGAAGCCAACGCGGTCGCGCTCGGCGCCAACCCGAACCGGCTGCAGTTCCTCACGGGTACGACGACCCAGGACGTCCGGATCTCCGGCACGCCCACGGTCGACCTCGGCGTGACCCACGCAGCGCCGGTCGGCCAGGTCTCGGTGATGCTCGTCGACTACGGCGCGATGGACCGGGTCAGCGCGACCGGTGACGGCGCCCTCACCCTGGCGACGGAGACGTGCTGGGGCGCGGCCACGGCCGCGGACGACGCCTGCTACAAGGACGTCACCCGTCGCCTCCAGAGCACGCAGCTGCAGGTGCTCGCCCGAGGGTGGGCCCGTCTCGACGGAGCCGGCCGGCACCAGGTCACCGTCGAGCTGGCCGCCAACGACGTCGTCGTCCCGGCCGGGCACCAGCTGGGCCTCGTCGTCAGCGGGGCGAGCAACGGCGTCATCGCCGTCGACGCCGGCTCGGGGACGTACACGCTCGACCTGCATTCCACGAGGCTGAACCTGCCGGTGTCCGGCCCGATGAGCGGGTTCGCTCCCGGTCACCTCACCGACAAGGACACCGACAACCTGGCCCGAGGCACCCTCCCCGACCTCGACGAGACCCTGTGGCCCCGGTGATCCGGCGCACGGGGACGATCCCGAACGGCTAGCACCCCCTCCAGGTCCAGCGACCCCCACTCCGGACTTCCGGGGTGGGGGTCCGCTGCGCGCCACGGCGAGGAGCCCAGGCACCGGGCCACCGGTGTCTGGCACCCCGCCCTGATCGGGGTCTACGGTCCGGTGAAGCCTATCGCGCCGATCAAGGGGAGAGCCACGTCATGAGACCGCTTCGATACTCGATCAACGTCACCCTCGACGGCTGCTGCCATCACGAGGCAGGGCTGCCCCCCGACGAGGAGTCGATGCGCTACTGGACCGCTGAGATGGAGCGGGCCGATGCCCTGCTGTTCGGCCGGGTGACCTACGAGATGATGGAGTCGGCGTGGCGGCGGCCGACCACCGGCTCGTGGCCCGACTGGATGGATGAGTGGGAGATCCCGTTCGCCGAGACCATCGACCGGACGAGGAAGCACGTCGTGTCGAGCACGCTGAACGCGGTCGACTGGAACGCCGAGCTGGTGCGAGGCGATCTGGAGCAGGCCGTTCAGCGGCTCAAGCAGGAGCCGGGCGAGGGCCTCTTCGTGGGTGGCGTGACACTCCCCCTGGCGTTGGCAGACCTCGGACTCATCGACGAGTACCTGTTCCTGGTGCAGCCGATCCTGGCCGGGCACGGGCCGACGTTGCTCGCCGGTCTGCGCGAGCGCATCCAGCTCGAGCTCGTGGATCACCACGCGTTCCGGTCGGGGGCGGTCGCCCTGCGGTACCAGCCCACGGGAGCAACGACCTGAGGGACCTGTCCGGCACGCGCCCGGCCGGGTGGGGCACGTGCCACGGGCCGCGCCGCTTCCGTCGGTCTCGAGCTCGCTGGACAATGTCGGTCGTGGAGCAACGGCTCGGCGCGGCCGACCTCGAGGACGGCACGGCGATACGGTTCGCCGTCGCCGGCAGGGGCCCGGTGGCGATCTACGTGCCGGGGTGGGTGTCCCATCTCGAGCTGGGTTGGGCGCTGCCGGCCGAGCGTCAGTTCTACGAGGGCTTGGCCGACGGTCGGACACTGGTGCGTTACGACCGACCGGGGTGCGGTCTGTCCGGGAGAACCGCCCGCACCGACGTCGTCGACCTGGAGCTGGAGGTGCTGCGCGCGGTCGCGGCTGCGGTCGGTGTCGACCGCTTCGACCTGGTCGGCGCCTCCTTCGGCGCGCCACTCGCGGTGAGGTGGGCCGCCCGGCATCCGACGTCCGTGGCGCACCTGGTTCTCTACGGCGGGTGGGTCGACGGTGACGGTGTCGCGGATCCTGCCGTGCGGGAGCACGTGCTCGGACTGGTCGACCAGCACTGGGGTTTCGCCTCGGATGTGCTGACGGAGATCTTCGCCCCGGATGCGGACGCCGGGTTCCGCGCCATGTTCGCCCGCTACCAGCGAGATTCGGCATCTGCCGCCTGGGCGCATCGGCTGCTGGCCGCCTGCTACGCCATCGACGTCGCCGACGACCTCCGTCGGATCACGGCTCCTACCAGCGTGGTCCACCGCCAGGATGATCGCGCCGTGCCCCTCGCCGAAGGTGAACGACTGGCCCGCGGCATCGATGGCGCGACGCTGACCGTGCTGCCCGGCCGGACGCACATCCCCTTCGCCGGCGACACCCACGCTCTGCTCAACGCGATCCGCGGCGGCTTGGGCCTGCCCCGACTAGGCCGCCGCATGCGGCCCACGTTGACCCCGCGCCAGACCCAGGTGGCGGCCCTGGTGGCGCAGGGCTGGTCGAACCGGCAGATCGCCGAGGAGCTCGTCATCACCGAGCGCTCGGCCGAGTCGCATGTCGAACGGATTCGCGCCCGGCTCGGGTTCCGTTCCCGTGCCCAGATCGCCGCCTGGTACGTCGCGTCGAACGTGGCCGGCTGACCTCCGAAGTGCGGTATTTCCACTGCTGACGACGCACCGCGTGTTCGGCAGGCTCGAGGCATGACCACGCCCACCAGCCGACCCGCCCCACCGACGACCACGAGCGTCCCTGCCTCCGAAGGGCTCGAGCAGCCAACGGGCTTCGACGACCATCCCGGCCGCGGACGGTTCAACTCGGCGTTCTTCTGGGTCATGGGCGGCTACCTCGACCGGCTCATGCACACCCACAAGTCCGCTGCCTTTGCGGGCCTACCGCCGACCGTCGTCGAGCTCGGACCGGGAGTCGGCGCGAACCTGCGCTACCTGCCCGCCGGCACGCGCCTCATCGCGGTCGAACCCAACCCCTACATGCACCCGCGGCTGCGGCGTGCAGCCCACACCCACGGCGTCGACCTCGAGATCCGCAGCGTCGTCGGCGAGCAGATCGACCTGCCCGACGCCAGCGCCGATGCCGTCATCTCCAGCCTGGTCCTGTGCAGCGTCCGTGACCCCGAGGCCGTCCTCGCCGAGGTTCGCCGGGTTCTGCGACCCGGAGGTCGGTTCAGCTTCACCGAGCACGTCGCGGCGCAGCGGGGCACGCCGACGCGTTGGGCGCAGCGGACCGTGCGCCGCCCGTGGGCGTGGATCTTCGAAGGCTGCTCCTGCGAACGGGACCTGGCGAGCGCGATCCGGTCTGCCGGTTTCACCAGCCTGGACCTCAGCGACTACCGGATCCGCTCGCCGTTCCTGCCCTTCAACACCCACATCGCCGGCACGGCCATCGCCTAGACCGGACCGCGTCACGACGCTCCGCGCCACGACACGCGCGTCGGCCCGGGCCCTGCGAAGGGGCCCGGGCCGACGCCGGTCAGGCAGGACGGGTCAGCTGTTGACCTTGACCGTCATCTTGCCGGTGCTGTTGCCCTGCACGACCTTGATCGTGACTCCGACGCCCGCCACCTTGACACTGCCGCCGGGGTTGGCCGTGTCGTAGTAGCGGTTGGGGTCGCTGTCGTCGAAGACCGCGACGGGAGCCTGCGCCGGCACCTCGAGCGTCGTCAGGCCACCGGCCGTCTCGCGGTGCAGTGAGATCGGGTCCGTCGCGTCGACACCGAACGTCGAGTCGAACGACTGGATCCGGTTGCGGGCCACGGTGGCGTCACTCCAGCGCAGCGAGTCCGGTCGGGCATCGACCGGCAGGACCCGACCGGTGCCGGGGTGGGCCTTGGTGTTGTTGTTGGACAGCGCGGTGTTCCAGTAGCTGACGAGCAGGCCGTCCTGGTAGGGGAAGTGCTCCACCTGGTTGTCCTTCGACAGCGTCCAGCCGAAGTTGTAGGGCCCCGTCTTCAACGTCGCGTCGTAGCCGGCGTACTGCCGGTTCTCGGCGATGTAGAAGCGGTCCTTGCCGGCGGCGTCCTTGGGCAGGGTGACGATGAGGGCCTGCTCCTTCTTCGTCGCGTGCATCGACGGGCCGAGCATCAGCGTGGCCTTCTGGTCGTGGGCCACCGTCGTGTAGTCGAGCCAGCCGAGCTGCAGCTTCTCCCAGGCGCCCATGTGGTTGGGCGTCGTGCCGATGTCACCGGTGCCGTGGCCCAGCCACGAGCCGGAGCTCATCAGGGTCCAGAAGCCGGTGCCGTTCTCCCCACCACCGGTGTCGTAGAGGTCCGGAAGGCCGAGGTCGTGACCGAACTCGTGGGCGAAGACTCCGAGGCCGCCGTTCTCCGGCTCGGTGGTGTAGTCGCGGATCCAGAAGCCGGTGTCGCCGATCTGGATGCCGCCGTTGCGGTTCCAGTCCGGGCCGCCGTTGCGGCTCTGGTTGACCGACCAGCGGTGCGACCAGATCGCCCACTCCGGTGCGCCGGCCTCCTCGCCCTCACCGGCGTGCACCGCCTGGAAGTGGTCGATGTAGCCGTCGGGCTCGTTGAAGTTGCCGTCCTTGTCGTAGTCGTACCGGTCCCACTGGTCGAACGACTGCAGGTAGGCCTTGATGTCGGCGTCGGACTTGCCCTGCGCCTTCTGCTGGGCGTACCAGGCGTTGGCGCTGTCCTGGATGAACCGGCGCATGTCGGTGGCGTTCTCGGTCTGACCGTAGCTGGCCTCGTTGTAGGGCACCGTCACCCAGTCGGAGGTGTCGCCCTTGACCGTGTAGCGGCCGCTCGACATCTCGCGGTACACGCTGGACATCGACTCCCCGTCACCGAAGAACATGTCCTGGAAGTGGTCGCGGTCGAAGTTGTCGACCCAGTACGTCGAGTTGTCCGTGGCGCGGTCGGGCTCCGGAATGTTGTTGTGCACCGGTCCCGTTGGCGCGGTCGGGTAGCGGGGGTCCTTCTGGTCACCGAAGTCGACGAGGAAGGTCAGGATGCTGTCGGTCGACTGCAACCCGTACTGAGCCCACTGGCCCGGAGATACCTGGACGGCCTTGCCCCCGCCCTTGGTCACCGGCGTCGCCTCACCCCGGACGACCTTGGCGACGGCTTCCTCGATGCCCGCGCGACGTTCGGCGTCCTGCGGGTCGGGTCGGTCGTCGACGCGCTGGGCCGCGCCCTCCTGGGCATCGGCCGACGCGCTGGCGACGGTGTCAGGCGTCGCGCTGGCCGCGACGGCTGGGCACAGAGCCGTGGCGGCGGCGAGAGCCGAGACCACCACGACTCGTGATCTGATGTTTCGCATATCGCTCCTCCGTCCCGCAGTGCGGGACCTGTCTCATGCGAACGTGCCGGCGGCGTCCGGCACGTTGACCGCCACGAGGGCGGTGCCGGGAGCCTAGGGCACCGCGCCACCCGCGAAGCCTCTGGAACAGAAACATTTTCGGACGACCTGTCGCCGTGCCCGGCGGCACAGGACGCCGACGTCATCGATCGATTGCGCACCGTGCGAGCCGCGGGTTCGATGGGGGTATGCACGTGGGCCTCCTCCGCAGCTCGGGCCGGGCTCCCCTGGCATGGCTGCTGGCCCTGTCCATCAGCGGCCTCGGCGCCTGCGCCGCCGGCCACGCGGCGAGCAACCCGACCAGCCCGAGTCGGCCGTCGACCGGTCCGCCGGGGACCCCCGTCCGCGTGTTGCAGATGAACCTCTGCAACAGCGGACGCGCTGCCTGCTACACCGGCGGGCGCGCCGTGAGCACGGCGGTGGCTCTGGTGCATCAGCATCGGCCAGACATGATCAGCCTCAACGAGGTGTGCCGCGATGACGTCCGCGTCCTGAAGCAGGCGATGTCGGCCACCCGGCCCGCTGGCACGATCGCAACGACGTTCGCGCCCGCCATGGATCGCCCCAGCCGGGCCCCGGTCCGGTGTGAGAACGACCAGCAGTTCGGTGACGCCGTTCTCGTGGTGGTCCCCTCATCGACCTCCGACGTCTCCACCTTCAGCGGCCTCTACCCGGTTCAGGACCCCGGCGACCCGGAGGAACGCGTGTGGGCGTGCATCGACCTGGCCGGGCGGTTCTCGGCCTGCACCACACACACCGCCAGCACGAGCGCGACCGTCGCGCTCGAGCAGTGCCGGTACCTGCTCACGTCGGTGGCACCGGGAATCCGCGGCCGCTCCGGCGGCACGCCGCTCATCCTCGGCGCGGACCTCAACCTCCCGGCTCGCGGTTCGCCCAGCGCATCCGCATGCCTGCCCAGCGGCTACCGGCACGCTGACGACGACGCGCTTCAGAACGTCGTGGCGAGTCCGGGTGCCGAGGTGCGGTCGCGCACCGTCATCGACATGCAGGGCACCACCGACCACCCCGGCCTGCTGGTCGACCTGACCCTGTCTCGCCAGTGACGACAGCCGAATCCGTGCTCCGTCGGCGTTCGCGCAGGAGACGGTGATGACGCGTGCCGTACCGGGGTCGGCCCGCGGTCGGACGCCCACAGGGCCGCCGTGCGCCCTCGCGGCCGACGAGCCGTGTTCCGACGACCCAACCTTCCCGGGCCTCCGGAGCGTTCATGCTCTGAGAAGGGGGCACGTGATGAGACCGATCGACGAGGACTTCGCCGCGTACGTGCGGTCACGCCAGCACCGCTTGTTGCGGGCGGCGTATCTCGTGTGCGGTGACCGGCAGACCGCTGAAGACCTGCTCCAGCAGGCCTTCGTGAAGCTGGCCCTGCGCTGGGACCGCATCAGGCACGAGCACCCCGACGCGTTCGTGCGTCGGGTGCTCTACCGCGACGCGATCTCCGCCTGGCGGAGCACCCGCCGGGAGACCCTCCTGGTCGTACCCGAAGAGGCCGGTGTCGGCGAGGAGACGCACGTCGAGACTCGGGTCGACCTCGAACGGGCCCTGCGTCAGCTGCCACCTCGTCAGCGCGCGGTCCTCGTCCTGCGCTACTACGAGGACCGCAGCGAGGCCGAGACCGCCGAGATCCTGGGCATCGCCGTGGGCACGGTCAAGAGCCAGGCCCATGACGGGCTGGCGCGCATCCGCGCGCTGGTTCCCCAGCTCTCTCCGACCACGACCGGAGGTGACCCGTCATGAGCGGGATCCAGCTCGCGCACGCCTTCGAGGACCTTGTCACCGATCTGCAGGAGGTCGACCTGGCGCCGACCGCCTGGCGCGAGGCTCAGCAGAGGCGCACCCGGCGGCGCCTGAGTACTGCTGCCGGAGCAGCTGCACTCGTCATCGGCGCGAGCGCCGTCTGGGTCACCTCGAGCCACGGGCAGGACCACGGGATGGTGCAGGTCCCGGCGCACTCGCTCGCCCCGTCGCCTCCCATTCGGATACCCACGCTTCCGGCGCCGAGCCCGGCCACACCGGCGCGACAGCCGGCGCCGCGGGTCGACCCGCAAGGGTGGCGTGTCGACGCTGCGGGGGTGCGGCGGATCCGGCTCGTCGACGTGACCGCGTACGGCGAGCTACCGACGTTCAACGGTCCGCTCGGCGCCTTGGGTGGGCCCATCACCGACCTGTCGCAGCTGCCGCCCGAGGAGTCCGTCGCACCAGCCACCGCGGTTTCCCTCGAGGGCGACCGCAGCAACGACAAGAGCTCGACCTACCGCCCAGTGGTCCTGGCGGGAGACAGACTCATCCGCCTCGATGACGTGACGCTGCAGACCTTGGGGCCCTGGCTTCCCGGAGACAGCCGGGCCATCTCACCGGACGGCAGCGAGCTCGTCTTCCCGCAACCGTCCCGCGTCGTCGTCGTCGACCTCGTCACGCGGACGGTGCACCAGGTCATGGTGCCTGATGAGGCGCTCAGGGTGGCCGGCTGGTCGACGCGCGATCCCGGCGTGGTGATCGCGCGCTCGGACGACCGGGCCTGGCGGGTCGACCTGAGGGAAAGGACGGTGCGTCCTGCCGGTCCGCTCGAGACCGACTCGGTCTTCGAGCTCCGGGATGCCGGCAACGGGGACCCCGGACTGGTGCTCAGTCGAGTAGGTCGCACCGGCGTGACGACCACCCGACTCGGCACGGGATTGGGCAGCCCGCTGTTCCGGTCGGTCTCGGCCGACGGACGGGTGGCCATCGCCGAGTCGGGGAGCCCCAACGAGAACTCGATCGTGGTGGCCGACACGACGCAACCGCGCGCGGACGGGCGCCCCACCCTCAGCGTCCTCACCATCCCCTTCGGGCTCGGCTTCCCGATCGGCTGGGACCCGTCGGGACGGTACCTGCACTTCGAGGCCGGGGCCGGCGGCGGGGCCTACATCCTGGTCTGGGACGTGCAGACCGGAGGGGTCTTCCGAGCCGCGCGGATGTCGTCAGCGATGGGCACGCCGGTGCCCATCGCCCTGGGGACGGGCTACGGACGGCAGTGAACACGCACGTCGACAGACGAGGCAGGCACCAGGCGGGTCACGTGAGCGTGGTTCGCAGACAATGGGCCTGAAAGGACAGGACCATGCGGCAGGCTCTCGCCATCTCGTTCATCGTGCTCGTCGTCCTGGGAGGCGGCTCGGTCCTCGCGGCCGAGATGCGTGGCGGACCCCCGGCAGCACGGTCCCGCGGACGCGTCCAGCTCGTCCAGCTCGGCCAGCTCGGCCAGCTCGGCCGCGACCACGCCGGTATCGAGAGACAGGTCCACGCGCTGCAGCTGAAGGGGGGCCGGCTGTGGTGATCGTCCGGCGGGCCGGCGGCTGTGACCCGGCCGACGGCGACCCGCTGCTCGCGCTGTACGAACGCTCCTACCGCCGTCTCGTCACGCACTTCATCGCGCTGTGCGGCAGCCGCCCGGAGGCGGAGGACGTCGTGCAGGACGCCTTCCTCCTCGCCTCGCTGCTTCGCGGCGAGGTCGCCGAGGCCCAGGACAAGGAGTACTGGGTGCGGATCGCGGCGTGGAACCTGTTGCGCCGCCGCCGCCGACGGTCCCGAGTCGCAGGGACGGTCGTGCCGAGGCTCAGGTCGGAGGTCACCATCGACCTCGGACCGCAGGCTCCCGAGACCCACGTGGCCATCGTGTACGCGGCCAGCCGCCTGAGCCTGCCCGTTCGAGCCGTGCTCGTGCTCCACGAGATCGACGGGCTGGACGTCACGCAGATCGCACACGAGCTCTCCATCCCGGAAGGCATGGTCCGGGGGCGCCTCGCCCGCGCCCGTGCCGAGATGGCCGCCGCCGCGTCACTGACGGCGGAAGCCACACCGAGCCTGGCCGGCTTCGCCCGAGACACCGAGCGCAGGCTCGACCCGCCACCGTTCGAGGTCATGCTCTCGATGCGGCGTCGGGCTCGGCGCCACAGAACGGTCCTCGCGGCAGGTGCTGCCCTGTCGGCGATGCTTGCGTTCGTGCTCGCGGCAGCCGGGATGCATGAGTCACAGCCGCCGTCCGTGGCTGCTGAGCAGATGTCGCAGGAGGTCCTGCCCGGCTGGACCGCCGAGCAGGTCATCGCGAGCCCCGACGCGTTCGTCGTGAGGCAGGTCGAGTCACGCACCGATCTGGGGACCGGCCTGACCGTGTGGAAGCGCTGCGTGAAACCGCGCGCCGACCACGACTGCTTCGGCCGCGAAGCCATCACGGTGGCCGACGGCCACGGTCACCGCCTCGCGACCCTCGGGGCAGTGACCGGCTCCAGCCAGCAGCCATCACTCGGCGACGACGGGCTCCTCCGCGAGGTCGGCGAGGGCCTCTGGTACTGGGCCCACCGCGAGCCCGGGCCCTACCTGCTCTCCGCAGCGATGCGGTCGCCCACACCCTTGACCTTCAGCGACCGCCCGGCGGCACGCAGCTTCGGAGTCCCCAGCATCGAGTGCCCCGACCGCGTGGGCCTGTGCGCCCTGGACCCTGACGCCGGAGCCATCGAGAGGCTCGCCCGGCCCGACGTGCCCGACGCACGGTGGGCCACTCCCACGGCCACGGGCTGCGGACTGTGGGCGCTCGCAGGGTCGAGCGGCAACCTACGGCTGGTCATCCAGCAACGCGACGGCTCATTCGCGGCGGCGGACATCCCCGACGATGCCCCCGCAACTGCCATGGCCGAGGGCGGCACCCACTGCGAAATCGCCTATTACCAGGTCGACTCGCTGGACCGTTGTCAGCTCGTCGTCAGCCTCGACGAGGGCAAGACCTGGCAGGTCCGCAAGGCGGTCTCCCCTGCGGCCGGGCCCGTGGAACAGCAGCCACGGCCCAGGGTTCTACTCCCCACCTGGTGGCCTGAGCTGCCCGCGGCGCCGCATGCGCTTCGGCCGCCCGGCCCCCTCCAGCGGCTCTGAGGAGGAACATCCCCGCTCCTTCGTGACCCCACCGTCGCGCTGGTCCCGCGCAGAGAAGCCGTCCGTCGCTCAGGCCGGGCCCCGGCCGGTCTGCATTGCTGACGGGTCAAGATCGGCGACCTTCGTCAGCACTGCGGCGCTGCCTCCCCCAGGAGCTAGCGACAGCAGCTCATCAGCATGCTGACGCTGCCCATGTGACCAGCGGTCGACGACCGTTTCGTCGTCCCAACGGCGCAGGACGACGAAGTGCGCGAGGTCTTCCGTGTCCTGCAGGATCATTCCCTCCCGCGCTCCACCGAGCGTCGTTGCCGCATCAGCGAACCGACGGAACGCCGCTACGAACGCATCGGGGTCGGCGTCGCCGATCGACCAGTCGCTCACCGTCCAGATCTCCGGCATGGCCATCCTCCGTCGTCGAGGGAAGCACCGTCAGGGTGCCTTGCATCCACGGTCCAACGAGCCGGGCCGCCGTGTCCTCGGTTTCGAGAAGTGGTCGCCACCCGGAGTAGCGGTCTCTGGGTCTGCACGACGCTCCCGCGGCGAATGGGTCGATGGCACCATTGGTCCGCAATCGTGTTGTGTCCCAGAACAATTGGGACGCGTCGAGCCATCGATAATTTCCGCGTCTGGTTCATGGTGGTTCACGGAGACTGGCCCAAGAGGCGTCGTTGACGTCCGCCGTGGGCGCGAGCAGGATGTTAGGCGCCCGAGCGTGGGGTCGCCGTAGCGCCGACAGGCTGGGCCAAGTGTGGGCCCGGCCGTTTCCCGATCCAGGAGCCGCGCTGCCACGTCCTCGGCAGATCTGGAGGGGGTCTCTCCATGGCAACCATCAGCCGTAGGCGCATCCTCGCAGGCGCAGCCGTCACCGTTCCGGCAGGCGCTCTGGCCCTGATCACGCCCACCACCGCAGACGCGGCAGAACAGCAGTCGGGCAAGCATGCCCGAGAGGTCGTCACGCGGTACTTCGGCATTCTCAATGCCGGCATGGCCAGCGCCGACGCTGACTTCTCCGCGCTTCGCACCGTCTACGCCCCCGACGCGGTCCTCACCCAGTCCAGCCCGGCGGGTGTCACCCACGTCTACGAGGGACGCCACGCCGTGATCGGCTTCTACGTCTCCGCTTGGCAGAACTTCCACGGTCTGCACTGGACCCAGGACCACATGCGAAGCCTCGACACCCACGTGGTGCTCAGCTATGAGCACGCCGGTCGGCCGAACCAGACCAAGCCGGGCAACTGTGCGCACCTGTTCGCGGTACACCGCGGCCTCATCGACACCCTCGACTGGGTCACCTACTACCCAGGGATCCCCTGACCGCACGACGGTTCGACGGGTGGGTCGGCGTCAGCTCTCAGGACGTCGTCCTGCCCGGTGTCCGGTCATCGGGATGGTTGAGTTGGGGGTCGACAGCAAGGGGGCGATCACCACTGCAGGTGTGAGTTCGTCGGCCGCGGTGCAGGGACTGCTGGTGACGGCCTTGCTCGCTGGTGTGATCGCGTGCGTCCAGCCGCTCTTCGTGCCCTGACGTGTGTGGCTCGAGGGACGCCAGGTGCCGTGGTCCATGGTCGCCACCGGCCGGTTTCCTTCGTTCTCAGCGACTTTCAAGCGCGTCCTGCACCGGGGGAACGGCTCTGAAGGCCGCGATCACGGCCGCGAGGGTGGGCCGGGCGGCGCCCCCTCGGCGCGTCGCGGCGAAGACCGTCCGGGCAGGGTTGCCGGGCAGTGGGCAGACGCGCACCTCACGACGCGCAGCGGCCCCGGCCAGCCGTGGCAGTAGGGCGGCCGCCAGCGAGGACTCGACCATGCGCAGGTGGATCTGCAGGTCGCTCGACGTGTACGTGACGTCGGGCTCGAAGCCGGCTTGCCGGCACATCGACTCAGCCCACTCCCGAGCGGCGGTACCGACGGGCTCCATGGCGAACGACGCGGAGGCCAGGGAGCCGAGTGAGCACGGACCCCAGGCGTCGGGGACGACCAGCTCGAGGTCGTCCACCATGAGGTCCTCCCGTGCGATGCCGGGCAGTCGGGGTTGCGGGCGGAACGGATACTCCTCGGCGAGCACGACGTCGAAGTCGCCGACGGCCAACGCGGGCAGCGCCTGCTCGGGCTCCATCTCGGTGACCTCGAGGCGCAGCCCCTCGTGCCTCGCTCTAAAGGACGCCGCCGCGTGCGGGACGAGGGTCAAGACGGCACTCTGGAACGCGGCCACGCGCACCGTCCCGGCGACCGACCGCGAGGCCGCCTCCAGAGCGGCCGATGCCTGCTCCAGCTCGAGCAGTACGCGTTGTGCGTGGGCCACGAGCAGCTCGCCCTGAGCCGTGAGCCGCACCCGGCGGCCGATGGGCTCGAGCAGGACCGATCCGGCCTCCTTCTCGAGGACGCTCAGCTGCTGTGACACGGCTGACGGGCTGTAGCGCAGGGCCTGCGCGACCGCGGCGATGGTGCCTCTGCGCGAGAGCTCGACGAGGAGGCGAAGCCGCTTGACGTCGAGCACGGGCTCCCCCACTCGTCAGGTCTGCTTACGGATCGTCGTCCAATCTACGCGCTGGACGTGATGGGTTGGCGGGCCGGAGAGTGGCGGTGTGAACACCTGGTACTCCCGCCCTGAAGCCCGAGAATGGTCCTCGAGGCCCAGCCGATCCAGTGCCCGCTCCTTCCATCGGTCACTGCCCGGGTACACGCCGACTCCGTTGGTCGACCTGCCCGGCCTCGCGGCCGAGCTGGGAGTGGGCCGCGTCCTGGTCAAGGACGAGTCGTCACGGATGGGCCTTCCGGCGTTCAAGGTGCTCGGTGCCTCCTGGGCCTGCAAGCAGGTGCTGGAACGCCGGCCCGACGCGACGCTGGTCACCGCGACCGACGGCAACCACGGCCGGGCCGTGGCCCGGATGGCCCGCCACTTCGGCACGACGGCAACGGTGTTCGTCCCGCAGGTGATGCTTGCCGCAACGGCCGCGCTCATCGAGTCCGAGGGCGCGGAGGTCGTCTGGGTGGACGGCGACTACGACGAGACCGTGCGTGCGGCGGCACGGCACGCCGCGGCCGAGTCCAACCGTGCCCTGGTCCAGGACACGGCCTGGGACGGCTACGAGGAGGTACCGGCGTGGATCGTCGACGGCTACCGGACGCTCCTCGAGGAGGTCGACGAGGCGCTCGGGCGAGCTCCTGACCTCGTCGCGGTGCCGGTCGGCGTGGGCTCCCTTGTCGAGGCCGTCATTGCGCACTACCGGCAGCCCCGCTCGGAGCATCCTCGGGTGCTGTCGGTGGAGCCGGACACGGCGGCGTGCGTGCTGACGAGCCTGGTCGAGGGCCATCCGGCGTCGGTGCCGACGCGGGACACCGTGATGGCCGGCCTCAACTGCGGCACGATCTCCGCGTCCGCGTGGCCGGTGCTGCGCTCGGGATGCGATGCGGCAACCAGCGTCACCGACGAGGAGGCGCTGCGCGCGTCGGCCGACCTGAGGAGCCTCGGAGTCTCCTCGGGCCCCTGCGGGGCCGCCACGCTGGCCGGAGTTCGCGCCACGCTCGACGACGCGCCGCGTCGGGCTGCCCTCGACCTGCCCGACGAGGCGGTGATCGTCCTGCTCAGCACCGAAGGGCTCGCACCGTCCACCGACCAGGACCGAACGGCGCCCGGCGCCACTGAGCGCGAGGAGAACTGACGTGCCCCACACGATCCGGCAGGCGGCCGACGCGATCACCTGGCGGCACCACCTGCACCAGCACCCGGAGACCGCCTTCAAGGAAGAGGCGACCAGCGACTTCGTGGCCACGGTGCTCACCGACCTCGGGTTCAGCGTGACCCGGAACATCGGCGGCACCGGCGTCGTCGGGTCACTCACCAGAGGGACGTCCCAGCGCGGCGTCGCCCTGCGCGCCGACATGGACGCCCTCCCCCTGACCGAGGACGCCGACCACGACCACGCGTCGCGCACCACCGGCGTCATGCACGCGTGCGGACACGACGGCCACATGGCCATGGTCCTCGGGGCCGCGGCGGCCCTGGCCGCAGACGGTGGCTTCGACGGCACCGTGCACGCGCTGTTCCAGCCGGCCGAGGAGCCCGGCCGGGGCGCGCAGGCCATGGTCGACGACGGGCTCTTCGAGCGGTTCCGCATCGACGCGATGTACGGGCTGCACAACCTTCCGGGCCTGCCGGTCGGGCACGTGCACACGCGCGCCGGAGCCATCATGGCCAGTGAGGACAACTTCACCATCGACATCACCGGCCGGGGCGGCCACGCGGCACGACCCGACATGGTCATCGATCCCATCGTCATCGGTGCCGAGACCGTCCTGGCACTGCAGACCATCGCCTCGCGCACCGTCGACCCCTTGGCACCAGTGGTGCTCTCCTGCACGAACTTCCAGACCGACGGGGCACGCAACGCCATCCCGGGCAGGGTCCGCATCACCGGCGACACCCGCAGCTTCGACCCAGCCACCCAGACGCTCCTCGAGCGACGGATCCGGCAGGTGGCGGAGGGGGTCGCCGCCACGCACGGCGCCACGGCCACGGTCACCTACACCCACGAGTTCTCGCCGACCGTCAACGACCCGGACTGCGCGGCCCAGGCCGCGACGTCGGCGACCACGGCACTGGGTGCCGGCAACGTCGTCGCCGACTGCGCCCCCATCATGCCGAGCGAGGACTTCGGCGTCTTCGCCACCCATGTCCCGGCGTGCTTCGCGTTCATCGGCAACGGTGGGGCCGACACCGTCGGCGGCACGCCTCTGCACAGCCGGGGGTACGACTTCAACGATGCGGCTCTGCCCGCGGGAATCGCCTTCTACACGCAGCTCGTTCGAGACGTGCTCCCACCGCAGAACTCGTGACAGCCCCTACCGCCGGTCCGAGCCGGTCACGGGCGTCCGCGCGCGATCTGATGATCGAGCCGGCCTGGTGGCCGAACCCTCACCGCGGGCGTGCGCGGAGAAGAGCCGGGCCGACTCGGCGGGGTCGGTGCCGGCCAACGCATCGACGAGCTCGTCGTGGCGTCGAGCCATGAGCTCCCAGTCCCCGGAGTACATCGCGCTCGAGACCACCTGGAGGTTCCACAGGACGGGCTCGAGCGTGCCCCAGACCCGCAGCAGCATCGCGTTGCCGCTCACGCCGCACACGTCGCGGTGGAACGACAGGTCCGCCTCCCGGAACCCGGCGATGTCACGGTGCACGGCGGCGTGGCTCATCCGCTCGACGTGGGCGTGGAGCCGGTCGAGCTCGGCGGCGCCGAGCCGCCCCGTGGCCCGCCGGGCGGCGGCGGTCTCGATGAGGACCCTCACCTCTCGGGCCTCGCGTGCCTCGACCTGCGAGATCTCCGACACGAAGTTGCCCAGACGCGGGCGGTGTGTCACCAGCCCCTCCTGCGCGAGACGGCGGACGGCCTCGCGGGCCGGGGTCTGGCTGGTGCCCAGAGCGCGGGCGATCTCCCCCTCGACCACGCGCATCCCCGGCAGCAGCTCGCCACTCGTGATCCAGCCCCGGACGACGTCGTAGACGCGGTCCGAGAGCAGCTGCGGCTGCGGTGCCGCAAGACGTCGAGGCGCCGGCACGGAAGACTCGACGACGCGGCGGTACGGCAGGCCCTCCCGGGCGGCGCGCGCGGCCGTCGACTGCGAGACGCCGAGCTGGTCGGCCAGGGCGCGCGTGCCGACCCGGCGCGGCGGTGGGTCCTCATCGGATCGCCCCGCGCCACTTCGCGCCATCGTCTCCTCCAGCCGCGCCCGGTCCACGAGCCGCGGACGCCCGTTGCGGGAGCCGTCGTCGAGACCCGCCAGGCCCATGCGCACGAAGCGCCGGCGCCACTTGCCCACGGTCCCGGGGGTCACGCCGAGACGGTCGGCGACATGGCAGTTCGCCCGCCCCTGGGCGCTGTCGAGGATGATCCGGGCGCGCAGGGCGAGGGAGGGGCGTCGAGCATCGGCGGCCAGCTCGTCGAGCGCGTGCCGCTCGGCGTCCGACAGCACGAGGTCGGTGATGGGTCTTCCGGCGCCGGGCACCTGCCCATCGTGCCCGCCGGACGCGGAACGGTCCAGCATTGTGCGACGAACTTATGACTCGAATTCGCCAGTTCGTGATGGATTCGTTGACACCCACCACGGCACCGCTGGATCGTCCTTTCCGACGCGGCGACGACGCCGCAGCAGATTCCGGCCCATGGAGGTCCCCAATGTCTCGGTCCAGCACAGCGCGGTGGTCGACGGTCGTCGCCGCTGCGTCCCTGTTCGCGCTTTCCGCCTGCGGGGGGAACGGGTTCTCCTCGTCCCAGGGCGGGTCGACGGGGGGCTCGACCGGCGAGATCCGGATGCTCGTCAACATCACCCCGAACCTCACCAAACAGTTCTGGCAGGACCTCGTCAAGCCGTTCGAGGCGAGCCACCCCGGCGTCAGCGTCAAGATCGAGGCGCCGGCGAGCTCGGTCAAGGAGACGCTGCCGCAGCTGCTCGCCGCAGGCAACGCGCCCGACGTCGTCGAGACGCTCCAGGCGGACAAGACCCTCGCCCCGCAGATGCTCGACCTGACCGACCAGCCCTGGGTCAAGGACACGCCCCTCGCCGACGAGGCCAAGGTCGACGGCAAGGCCTACTCCGTCGGCGTCGGCGTGCAGGCCCAGTCGCTCGTCTTCTACAACAAGGACGCCTTCGCCAAGGCCGGCATCACCACGCCTCCCAAGACCCTCGACGAGCTCGACGCCGCCATGGCCAAGCTCAAGGGCGCCGGCTACCTGCCCCTGCAGACGGCGGGCGGCTACGTCACCGGCCTGCAGTTCCTCCAGCTCGTCGACCCGTCGCTCTTCAGCGCCGACCCCACCTGGTACGCCGATGTCGCCGCGAAGAAGACGACGCCCGGCACCACCTTCCGCCCGCTCCTCGACCGCTACGAGGGCTGGCTCAAGAAGGGCTACCTCGACAAGAACGCCCTCGGCCTCGACGACGCGACGGGCCCCGCGAACTTCTTCGCCGGCAAGTCCGCGATGTACGTCATGGGCTCGTGGTTCGTCAAGAACGCCGAGGACGCCAAGCCCTCGTTCCCGGTGGGGGTCTTCGCGGCACCGCCGGCGAGCGGCCAGCCGAGCCCCGGGCCCCAGGGCGTCAGCATCGCCGCGCCGTACATGGTGCTCAAGGCGACGCAGAACCGCGCCCTGTCGACCGAGCTGGTCAAGTGGCTCGTCACCGACAAGGCCGCGGTGCAGAAGCAGCTACGGCAGGACGGCAACTTCCGCTCCGGCTTCTCCGACGGGCTGTCGCCCCTCGGCACAGAGGTCCAGTCGATCCTCGACGCGGCGCCGGCGCAGGTTCCGCACAGCGAGGGCTTCGGCGCCAGCCGGGTCCCGAAGGGCTTCAACACCGAGTGGAACAAGCAGGTCCAGTCCCTGTACACGGGCGGCACCGCCGCGGACGCGGCCAAGGGCATCGACAGCTGGATGGCGTCGCAGAAGTGAGCGTTGCCAGCCTGCGCACCGCCAGGGCCAGGACCTCGCTCGCCACGGCGAGCATGGTCCTGCCCGCCCTGGTGATCTTCGTCCTGCTGCTGGTCGTCCCGGTCGGACTCTCGTTCTACCTGAGCCTGACCGACTGGGACGGCTTCAGCGCCAACCCCGCCGTCGTGGGCCTGCAGAACTACGCCGACCTCGTCCGCGACGGCGAGGCCGTGCGCGCGGCCGGCGTCACCCTCTTCATCGCCCTGGCCGGCACCGCCCTGCTCAACACGTTCGGCCTCGGCTTCGCCCTCCTCGTCAACGGCCGGTCCAGGGCGAACAGCTTCTTCAGGATGGTGCTCTTCTACCCGCACGTGCTCAGCGCGCTCGTCGTCGGCTTCCTCTGGAGTGCCCTGCTCGGTACCTCCGGCGTCGTCAACTCGTTCGTCACCGAGCGGGGCGGGTCGGTGCTGCCCTTCCTCTCGGACCCGCGGTGGGCGCAGGTCACCCTCGTCGCCGTCATCGTCTGGGCCGGCTTCGGCGTCAACGTCGTGCTCTACCTCGCCGGCCTCCAGACGGTCTCGCGGGACCTGCAGGAGGCCGCCACGATCGACGGTGCGAGCCGGGCGCAGGTCTTCCGGCACGTGACGCTGCCGGCCCTGGCCCCCGTGGTCACGGTCAACCTCGTCCTCTCGCTCGTCACCCTGCTCAAGACCTACGACGTCGTCGTCTCACTGACCGGCGGCGGGCCGGCGGGGTCGACGCAGACGGCTGCCTACCTCATCCTCAACAGCTCGTTCGCGAACAGCACCCTCGGCTTCGGCTCGGCGCAGTCGGTCGTCCTCATGCTCATCACCGCCGTGCTGGCCCTGTCGGTCGCACGGTTGCGACAGCGGTCCGAGCAGGGGGTGACCGAATGACCGTCGCGGGAGTCGCCCACACGGAGAAGGCGGTCGAGACGTCCGTCCCGGAGACCATCGAGACCGGTGCACGCCCGGCGGCAGGCCGACCGCCCGCCCGACGGCGCCGCGGAGTCCCCCGGCTCGTCTTCCTCGGTGTCGTCTCGGCGCTCATGCTCGTGCCGCTGTACCTGCTCGTCGTCAACGCGTTCAAGCCGCAGCAGGCCATCCTGTCGCGACCGTTCGCGCTCGCGCCCGACGAGCTGACCACCGAGTACCTGCGCAAGGCGCTCACCAACCCCGACTTCAGCCTCGTCAAGGGCTACGCGATCACGGTGCTCTTCGTCGTGCTCGTCAACCTGCTGTCCGTGGTGCTCGCCGGGCCGGTGTCCTACGTCATCGCGCGGCGGGGCGGACGGCGCTACCGGCTGCTGCTGCTGCTCTTCGTGGCCGGAACGTTCATCCCGAGCCAGGTCCTCGTCATCCCCGTCGTGTACACCCTGAAGTTCCTCGGGCTGATGAACTCGATCCCGGGCTTCGTCCTCTTCGAGACCACGCTGACGCTGCCCTTCTCGATCTTCCTCTACGTCGGCATCATCTCGACGATCCCCCGCAGCCTCGACGAGGCCGCCGCCCTCGACGGGGCAGGGGCGCACCGCACGTTCTGGTCGATCATCTTCCCGCTCATG
Organism: Actinomycetes bacterium; assembly: GCA_023389095.1. GTDB lineage: Bacteria > Actinomycetota > Actinomycetes > Actinomycetales > Dermatophilaceae > Monashia. Next base: position 6,014 of record JAEWFB010000382.1, on the reverse strand, counting down.
CGTCCAGCCGTCGCGACGATGGTCATCCTCAACACCTTCTCGGTGTGGAACGACTTCGCGAACCCGCAGATCATCCTCGGGCCCGGCAGCGGCCTCTACACGGTGACGACGGGCATCTACGCGGCCGTCGGCCAGTACTCGACCGACTACACGGTCGTCTTCCCGACCCTGTTGCTCGCCGTGGCCCCACTTCTCGTCGTCTTCGTCCTCATCCAGCGCCACGTCATCGGTGGCCTCACAACGGGGGCGACGAAGGGATGAGCGTGCCGCCCACAGCCACCGTTCCCGTCGTCCACGCGACCGAGCCCGTCGGGCCGCCGCCCCCGTGGGCCGTCCTGCAACGTCGCCTCTTCGACGTCATGGACGTCGCCTGGCGCGCCTACGAGGCGCGCTACTGCGCCGACGACGGAAGCCTCGTCTACGCCGGCCCGCTCCAGAGCCGCGACGGCGCTGACGACTTCTACGAGGCCTTCGTCGGCTGGCCGACGCTCTACCAGCTCGGCGGGTCGGCCGACCTGCTCGACACGAGCAAGTGGCACTGGGGGGCGGTCACCGCCCAGCTGACCCGGCTCGGCTTCGTCGTCGACGAGTTCGAGCGCGGCTACGACTGGTTCCACCTCGGCGAGTCGATGATCTTCGCCTACTCCATCTGCGCCGCCGACCCGGACGACGCCGCGTTCCGGGAGCGCGCGACCCGCTTCGCCGAGCACTACCTGCCCGGGTCGCCGACCGCGAACTACGACCCGGCGACGCGCACGATCCGCGCGGCACACAACGGCGCCGGTGGGCCGCGGTGGGGCACCAACGACGAGTGGCTCGACTTCGGCACGCACCTGACCGGAATGCGGCCCTTCGGGCTGCCGATCGCAGGGGTCCCCGGCATCGACACCTGGGACGACCTCGCCGACCCGCGCAAGGCCGCGCTCATGGGCAGCGAGATGGCCCGGCGATTGGGCACCGGCGACACCGCCGTCAACCTCGCTGCGACGAGTCTTGCCACGAACGCCTGGCTCTACGGCCACGACCCCCGGCTCCGCGAATGGGGGCTCGAGTACCTCGGCGCCTGGGCCGAGCGGGCGGCGCACAACGACGGCATCGTCCCCGACAACGTCGGCCCTTCCGGTGTCGTCGGCGAGCTGCACGAGGGCGACTGGTTCGGTGGCAACTACGGCTGGGCGTGGCCGCACGGCGTCTACAGCGTCGGACAGGCGGTCTGCGTCGCGGCCGTGAACGGCCTTCTGCTCGATGGCGACCCATCGCGTCTCGAGTCGGCACGCACCACCCTCGACCGGCTCTACGAGCTCGGGATCACGGCCTCCGTCGACGACACGGAGATGAGCATCCGCGACCGGTGGGAGGCCGAGCTCGGCGAGGACACGGCCACCGCGACGCTCCTCGTGCCGAACCGACGCAACCGCGACGGGTGGTTCGACCACCAGCCCCCGCAGCTCGGGCTGCCGGTCTGGCTCTGGCACATGTCCCTCGCCGACGAGGACCGTGACCGGCTCACGCGCCTGCGCGAGCGCAGTGGCTACGACTGGCGCGTCGTGCGCGACTTCCGCAACAAGGAGGACGCCGGCCACGAGGCCCCCTGGCTGGCCTACCTGGCCGGCGACAACCCGACCTACCCCGAGGAGATCCTCCGGGTGGCGCTGTCCCAGGTGCAGCGTCGCCTCGACCTCGTCACCGCGGACACGACCGACCCGGCCGACCTCAACATCCATCACTGGCAGCGGCACAACCCCGTGACGACCGAGGCCCTCCTCCAGCTCGCCACCGGCACACCCCAGGTGCTGTACAACGGCGGCCTGCTGCCGACGCGTCTCGCCTACGGCGACCCCGACGCGCGGCGACCGGGCCTGCCGCCGGACGTCGCCGCGCTCGTCGACGCCGTCGAGCCCGGTCGCACCTCGGTCGAGCTCGTCAACCTGAGCCCGACGCACCGACGCCGCGTCCTCGTCCAGGCGGGCGGCTTCGGCGGTGACCGCATCGACGCCGTCACGGTGACGACCGGCGGCGTGGGCCACCCGGGACCGTCCCCGGCGTACGCCGTCCACGCGGGTCCGGTCGGACGGGTCACGACCGCCGTGGGTGGGGAACGCGTCGAGGTCGTGCTGCCGCCCGGGCGCCGCGTCCACCTCGACCTGCACGTCACGGCCCGAGCCACCCAGCCGCACCACACGTCCTTCCAGACCGCCGACGGTCGGCCGATGCCACATCCGGACCACGAGCACACACAGGAGACAGTCAGTTGACCAGCACCACGAACCAGTCCACCCCCACCCGGGTCTGGGACATCCCCGTGCGCGGGCCCGAGCCGGCCGCGACCGACCACGAGCTCGTGAGCCGACTCCACGGCGTCAGCGCCGCCACCGCGTGTGCCCGGCTGAACTCCCAGGGCATCTCGCGCACCTGGGTCGACGGGCCAACCGCCCTGCGCCCGGGGCAGAAGGTCGTCGGTCGGGCCATCACACTGCAGTTCATGCCGCAGCGCGAGGACATCGCCGACGGCGTCACCCAGGAGTACATCGAGCGCACCACGGCGCTGTGGGCGGTCCTCGACGAGGTCCAGCCCGGCGACGTCCTCGTCATCGAGGCCCGGGGCAGCCACACGACCGGTTGCCTCGGCGACATGCTCGTGCGCTACTTCAAGCAGCGCGGGGGCGCCGGGATCGTCGTCGACGGACGCATCCGCGACGTGCCACGGGTCTCCGAGCTCGAGGTCCCGATCTGGTCGACCGGCGCGACGGCTCACTACGCGTCGCAGACCGAGCTGTTCCCCTGGGCCTACAACGTGCCCGTCGCCGTCGGCGGGGTGCTGGCCCTCCCGGGTGACTTCGTCGTCGCCGACGACGACGGCGCGGTCATCGTCCCGCGCCAGCGGGCCGAGAGCCTGCTGGCCGCAGCCGCGGAGCACGAGGCCTGGGAGGTCTTCAGCCGCAGGCGGATCGACGAAGGAGCTCCGCTGCGCGACTACTACCCCCTCAACGAGACGACCCGGCAGGAGTACGAGCGGTGGCGGGCGAACGGCGGCGCGGGTCACGACTCCGCCGCCCGGAACGGACACCCGCCGGAGAGCGGCGCCTGACCCGACCGGGCCCGCCCCAACCAAACCCACCCGCCCTGCCCCGCACCTGACCCCCACCTGACCCGACGACACGGTGGGCTCGCCGACCGCGAGCCCACCCGCGGGCCCCTCCGCCGCACGAGGCGGTCCGGCCCTCCCCAGAACGTGCCTCCGGTCGCCCACCGGCGATCGGCCATGCCGTCGCGCCCTCGACCCAGTTCCACCCGCGCGCCCCACCCGCGCGCGCCCCCGGCCCGCGGCCACCCCCGCGGGCCAGACCCGAAAGGACGACGATGTCCCGCAAGTGGATCCGAAGAGGCGGCACCGTGGCGACGGTGTTGGCCGTCGTCACGGCGAGCACCGCCACGGCGGTCGCCTACACCACGGCCAACCCCGCCGCCGAAGGCATCACCGCCTGCCCGAGCTTCTACGTCTCCCCCACCGGCGACGACGGCGCCAAGGGCACGGCCGACAAGCCGTGGAAGACCGTCGAGCACGCCCGCGACTTCATCCGTGACATGGGGCTCAACAAGGCCGCGCGCATGGGGTGCGACATCACGGTCAACCTCAAGGCCGGTGAGTACCCGGTGGCCAAGACGATCGCGTTCGACGACAAGGACTCCGGCGCCAACGGGCACGACGTCGTCTACCGCAGCGTCGACGGCCCGGGAAAGGCGACGCTCGTCGGTGCCCAGGAGATCACCGGCTGGCAGCCGTACAAGGACGGCATCTACAAGGCCAAGGTCGATGCCTCCCAGCCGTTCTACACGCTGTTCGAGGACGGCAAGCGCGCGACGAACGCGCGCTACCCCAACCGCGCGTCGGACGCGTCGTGGGGCCCGTACCTCACGAGCATCCTGTACCAGCCGGACAAGATGGACGTGCACAACTGGCTCTGGGGCAAGCCCGGCGACTGGGACCCGACGTGGGACATGAGCCAGGCCTCGGTGACCGTGTGGTCCGGTGGCAGCTGGAGCTGGTTCACCGACACCATCCCGCTGCTCGACACCAACTTCAAGAAGACCCAGACGACGCTGAAGTACTGGACCCGCTACGCCCTCGTCAACAGCCGGGGCGGCTCGCGGTACTTCTTCCAGAACTCCCTGTCGTTCCTCGACCAGCCGGGCGAGTACTACCTCGACTACAAGGCCGGCGAGGTGTACTACAAGCCGCGCAACGGCACCATGGACGGCGTGCGCGTCCTGCGGCCGACGGTGACCAAGGTCGTGGACATCGCCGGGACCTCGCCCGGCGAGCGTGCCCACGACATCACCTTCGACGGCCTCGGCGTGCAGTACTCCGACTTCGTCAGCTGGTACCGCAACGGTTGGGTCGCCGGCGGTGACTCGGGGGACCCGCACAAGTACCCGGAGTACGACCGGCAGATCGAGCTGCCGCGCAACCGGTTCGGGGCCATCACGCTGACCAACACCTCGCACATCACCTTCGACCGGATGCGGCTCAGCGACACCGGCTTCACCGGCATTTACGCCCTGTTCGCGAACGACCACCTGACCGTGCGCAACAGCCTGCTCCAGAACATCGGGGCGGACGGCATCAAGGTCGAGGGCGGCTGGCCGGGTGAGGGCGACCTCGCGCACGACAACACCTTCAGCAACCTGTACATCGACCACATCGGCGAGCTCGTTCCCGGTGACGCGTCCGGCATCGAGCTGATGGACACCGGGCACAACGTCGTCGAGCACGTCAACGTCAAGCACTCGGCGCGCTACGGCATCAGCCTCGAGTCGCGGCCCGAGGTCACGGACGGCGATCAGTACACCGACGGCAACAGCTTCCGCTACATCAAGCTCGAGCAGACCGGTCTCGACTCCGGCGACATGGGCGCCTTCTACGCCTACGGCGTCGACAACCAGGAGCCCCACCCGGTCACGAACACCGTCGACCAGATGGTGATCACCGACGTCATCCCGGACCCGTCGATGCCCGACGCAGGTGGTACCCGCGGCGTCCACATGGACTCTGGCGGGTGCGGGTTCTCGTTCAGCAACATCGAGGTGGGCAAGACGACCGACCAGTCGTACCAGTCCTACAAGTGCAACACGGTGACCAACGGCAACTGGGAGCCTGGCTTCGACGCCTCGAAGATGGCGTACGACAAGATCGGCGTCACCGCCGACTTCCCGTACGCCGTCCCGCAGGGCTGAGACGCCCGCCCCTCCCCTCCAGGAACGACGATGCCGCCCACGCGATGAGCGTGGGCGGCATCGTCCGGGGTGGCGTCGGGACCGGTTCCGGCGTTCCGACAAGGGCAGCTGTCAGGCGGCGGTCCACCCCGCGTCGACGGCCAGGACCGCGCCGGTGATGAACGACGCTTCGTCGCTGGCCAGGAACGCGATGGCGGCAGCGACCTCCTCGGGCCGGCCGATGCGCGGGATCGCGTGATGGGCGTCCACCATCCGCTGCATGGCGGCCGGGTCGGCGCCTCCGCCGACCTTGCCGCCCCGGATGAGCGGCGTGTCTATGAGGCCGGGAGCCACGCAGTTGGCCCGGATGCCCTGCCCACCGTGGTCGAGGGCCATGGCACGCGTGAGGTTCTCGACGCCGGCCTTGGCGGCGCAGTAGGCGGAGCGGTTGCGCTCGCCGACCGTGCCGATGGCCGAGGACAGGGTGACGATCGCGCCACCGCCGTGCTCGACGAACACGGGGATCGCGGCCCGACACAGGTGGTAGACGCCGTCGAGGTCGACCCCGATGATCGTGCGCCACTCCTCGAGAGTGGTGTTCGGCACCGTGTCGCACTGGTCGACCCCGGCTGCGGAGACGACGACGTCGAGCCGCCCGAGCTCGGTGACGGCACGCTGGACGGCGTCGAGGTTCGCCTGGGCGTCCGTGACGTCCGCCTCGACGACGAGGACCTCCGGCAGCTCGCCCGCGACGGCAGAGAGCGCCTCGGGGTCCCGGTCGAGCACGAGGACCCTCGCAC
>JAEWFB010000378.1 GCA_023389095.1 Actinomycetes bacterium | reverse complement strand
GGCATCGGGTGCTCCTCCATCGGGTGGTCCTTCACCCGTGGTGACACGTCGGGGCAGCGAACCGTTCCACGCCCCGGCGTACCGGCGTCCCTAGGCGGTCGGCGGAGCGGGCGGGTCGGAGCGGGGGGCGTCGTCCGGCGTCGTGCCCGACGGCCCGGCCGGGGTCGAGGACGGTGCCGCTGCCGGGTGGGTGGTGGGCGTCGGGGTGTGCGTCGTGCGGGCGATGCCGACGATGCCCGCCTCGGCGAGGATCGCCCGGCCTTCCTGGGCGAACTTGTGCTCGCAGAACACCTCGTACTTGGTCGCCACGACCTGGCTCACCGAGGAGAAGTCGCGCGCCCCGCGGGTGAAGGAGTAGCCGACGACCGACCAGACGAGGCCGAACACGGCGCCGTAGGCCACCGTGAGCAGCACGAGGTTCAGCGGGTTCGAGGTCTGCGTGAAGAGCATGAGGATGAGGCCGACGAAGAGGCCGAGCCAGACGCCCGACAGCATGCCGCCGAGGGCGACCCGGCCCCAGGTGAGGCGGGCGGTGACGCGTTCGAGCTGCTTGAGCTCGGTGCCGACGATGAGGCAGTTCTCGACCGGGAACGCCTTGTCGGACAAGGTGTCCACGGCTCGCTGGGCGTCCTCGTACTTGTCGAAGATGCCGAGGGACATGGGGTAGTCGAGGGAGAGCGTCGCGAATCCCGGTCGTCCCCGAGGACCTTTCGGTTGCAGGCTCATGCCTCCATCCTCGCATCCCGGGTGGCGCCCTCAGGGCAGCTCCGGGCACCTCGAGGCAGGTCAGGGCCCCTGTGGGCGAGGAGCTCAGGCCTTGAGCTTGTACTCCTCGACGAGGCGGCGGCCGATGATCATCCGCTGGATGTCGGCGGTGCCCTCGCCGATGAGCAGCATCGGCGCCTCCCGGTAGAGCCGCTCGATCTCGTACTCCTTGGAGTAGCCGTAGCCGCCGTGGATCCGGAACGAGTCCTCGACGACCTGGGCGCAGTTCTCCGAGGCAAGGTACTTGGCCATGCCGGCCTCGAGGTCGTTGCGCTGGCCGGAGTCCTTGGTGCGGGCCGCCTTGACCATCATCTCGTGGGCGGCCTCGACCTTGACGGCCATGTCGGCGAGGCGGAAGAGCACCGCCTGGTGGTCGACGATCTTCTTGCCGAAGGTCTCTCGCTGCTGGGCGTAGGACACCCCGAGCTCGAAGGCCCGACGCGCGACGCCGCAGCCGCGGGCCGCGACGTTGACGCGGCCCACCTCCACGCCGTCCATCATCTGGTAGAAGCCCTTGCCCGGCTCCCCGCCGAGGACCTGGGCGTCGGTGGTGCGGTGCCCGTCGAGGATCAGCTCGGTGGTGTCGACGCCCTTGTAGCCCATCTTCTCGATCTTGCCCGGCACCGTGATGCCCTGGGCCGTCTCGCCGAAGCCGGGCTCCTTCTCGACGAGGAAGGTCGTCATGTTCCTGTAGACCGAGTCGGCGCCGGTGTCGGTCTTGACGAGGACGGCCACGAGGTTGGCCGAGCCGCCGTTGGTGAGCCACATCTTCTGGCCGTTGATGGTCCAGTCGCCGTCGTCTCCCTTGACGGCCTTGGTCTTGATCGCGGACACGTCACTGCCGCAACCGGGCTCGCTCATCGAGAAGGCGCCGCGGATCTCACCGGTGGACATCTTCGGCAGGTAGCGCTGCTTCTGCTCGTCGGTGCCGTGCTGGAGCAGCATGTAGGCGACGATGAAGTGAGTGTTGATGATCCCGCTGACGCTCATCCAGCCGCGGGCGATCTCCTCGACGCACAGGGCGTAGGTGAGCAGGGACTCGCCGAGGCCGCCGTACTCCTCGGGGATCATCAGCCCGAAGATCCCCATCTCCTTCATGCCCTCGACGATCTCTGTGGGGTACTCGTCGCGGTGCTCGAGCTCGGTCGCGACGGGGATGATCTGCTCCTCGACGAACTCCCGCACGAGCTTGACCAGCTCGGTCTGCTCCTCGGTGAGGCCGTCGGTCTGCTGGAGTCGGGACATGCTCGGATCGCCACCTTGCGTCTGGGCTGGATCGGGCCGGGGTCGGCTGCGACCGAGTATGCCGCCGGCCGACCGGGCCCGGCAGCGCCCACGCGTGTGAGGGTGCCCACCTGTGGCGTCGGTCACCAGGGCTGGCCGAACCCCACCTTCTTCGCGGCGACCGGGCCCTCGAGCGTCGAGCGCTGGCTGAAGTCGCCACCCTTGAGGCCGGAGGTGACGGTGCGCAGCAGCTCGGTCCGGGTGGCGGTCGGGGTTCCCTTGAGCGCCTTGAGGAACAGGTAGGTGAAGGCCCCGTTGGAGCGTCCGTCGAAGGTGGCGTCGGACGCCGTCTGGTCGGGCTTGCAGGCGGCGAAGAGCACCGGCTTGGCGCCCGCCCGCCGGCCCTTGGTGAGCTCGACGAGGGCCTTGCGGTCGACGGTGCGCGGCGGCGCGAGGGACCGGATCGAGCGGACCTGGTCGAGACCGGCCGGGGTCGGCGGCGGCAGGAACCGCGGTGCGCGTCCGAGCACGGCCGCCTGCATGACCTCCTCGAGGTCGCGCAGCCCGGTTCCGCTGTGGCAGGTGTCGAGGACCACCTCGAGCAGGACGCCGCTCGGCACCGTCGCGAAGAGGTCGTGCAGCTCGTCGTCGACGATGACGGTGTCGCGGTCCCACTGGTTGCCGCGCTGGCGGATGTCGTGGCAGGCGAAGGCCTCGTCGAGACCGTCGGGCTCGTAGTCGCCGCCGGGCTCGTTGGGCACCTGGGTGCCGTGGCTCGAGAAGGTGAACACGATGTGGTCGCCGGGCTTGGCCGTGTGGACGAGGTCGGTGAGCGCGGTCATGACGTTCTTCTTCGTCGCGTCGGCGTCGGTGAGGACCGTCGTGCTGCTCTTGGTGAACCCGAACGCACGCAGGCCGGCCGCGACGTCGTTGGCGTCGTTGACGCAACCGTTGAGCCAGCTCGTGCGCGGGAGCGACGCGAACTGGTTGATGCCGACGCAGAGGGCCCTGCTTGCCATGGCCGTTCCTTCCTACTTCGAGGGGTGGTGGTGAGGTGCGGGTGGTGCGGGTGGTGCACTGGCGATGCGTTGGACGGGCGGCTTTGGGGCTCAGAGCGTCTCGAGGACGGCGTCGGGCCGCGCGTAGACGACGTAGGCCAGCCACGTCGGATCGCCAGCCTCGCGGGCGGCCGCCCTGGCCGCGGCGCTGGCGCGCGACATCGGCGTGCCGCGGAGCAGCTCGTCGTAGAGCGTCTGGACGAAGACGCGCGCCGGCTCCTCGTGCACCGACCACAGGCACGACACGAAGGCCGACGCCCCGGCGTCGAGGAAGGCCTTGGCGAACCCGCCGACGGTGGTGAACAGCTCGCCGCCGCGTCCGGTCTGGCAGGCGTTGAGCACGACGACCGGACCGGGTCGCCCCGCCGTGGCCCACGCGACGTTCTGCGACACGTCGGTGGAGGTGAGGAACTCCTGGAGCACCTCCTGGCCGCGGCGGCGGCCCTTGAGCAGCACCTTGGCGTCGGCGATGTCGGCCACGTCTGCGGCCCCGTGGCCGGAGAAGTGGAGCAGGTCGAAGGACCCGCCGCGCAGGACGCGCTCGACACCGTCCGGCGTGGCCGTGACCGGTCGCGCGCCGAACCGGTCGTGCAGGTAGGCGGCCTCGAGCAGCCCGACGTCGTTCTTGAACATCGGGTCGGCGTACTCGGGGCAGATGGTGCGCACCTTGCCCGAACGGACCCGGATCCGCTGCGGCGGGAAGCTGCCGAGCTGCCAGCGCACCAGCCCGCCCTGGGCCAGGAACCTCGGCTCGACTCCGCGGTTGCCGCGGGGAGGCTTGAGATGGAACAGCTCCCACGGCACCGACGGCTCGTCGGTGTACACGATGAGGTCTGCGACACGGTCGCGGTTGGCCCACAGGTAGGCCCGCATGTCCTCGGGGAAGAACTGGTCGAACAACAGCGATCCGGTGTTCTGCAGCTGCTTGAGGCGGCGGGAGTCGCTGAGGTCGGGGTCGCGGATGACGTGCTCCACCTCGGCGATCCGGTCGCGGACGAAGTCGTCGCGCCCGACGACCGGCTCGGACTCGAAGAGCCTCGGCGCCTCCCCCGGCACGAGGCGCACGGCGTAGGAGTAGACACGGTCGCCGTTCGGTTGCCGGCACTCGACGATGTCGAGGCAGGGCAGCCCGTCGAGCTCGGGCGCGTCGACGCCCGGGTGCACCGTGGCGCTCACCGGCGGCGGCATGACGACCGACGCGGCTCCCGCCGTGGCCTCGAGGGTCACGTTCGCGACGGGCACCCAGCCCTGGCGCAACACGACGGCGACCGCCACCGGCCCGCCCGCCAGGGGCCGCGCGGTGAACGTCAGCTCGCTGGCCCAGTCGCCGGTCGGCAGGCCGAAGACCTTCGGCTCGCGCTCGAGCACCTCGACGTTGTCCTTGGCGAGCACCTGCACCGACACCGGCCGATCGGCCGCGACCTCGACGGTCTCGGTGACGCTCGCGGTGCCCTCGGTGGCCGTGAGCCGCCCGCGGGCGAGCCGGACGCGCACCGTGAACGTCTGCCCCGGCGTCAGGACCGACGGCATCTCGGCCCCGAGGCTGGCGCGCGTCGTCGCGGGCTCGTCCGGCAGGGGTGCGGCGGCCTTCTTCGCTGCCGTCGCCGCCGTCTTCTTCGCCGCCGTCTTCTTCGCCGCCGTCGCGGGCCCGGTCCCGGTCTCGGGCACGGGGGGTGGTGTCATCGTCACCGGCGGCGGCACCCGTGGCGGCGAGGTCATGGGTCGAGGCAGCACGACCGCCGGCGGCACCACGACCGGAGTCGCCACCGGCGGCGTCGCGCGGTGGTGAGCGGGTGCGCGAGAGGGCGGTGGGGGCGGCGCTGGAGCGAGGTCGCGTGACCCTCCGTCGTCGGGCTCGGCGCCCACCTCGGGCGGCGCGGCGTCCGCCTCAGGCGGCTCGGCGTCCGGCTCGGGCGGCTCGGCACCCGCGTCGGACGGCCTCGCCTCGGCGCCCCCGGTCATCCAGCCCGGCAGCGACGCGTCGTCACCCGCGCCCGCGCCGAGACCGAGGGGCAGCCACTGGGACAGGGCCCCGATGACCTCGAGCTGGGCGAAGTAGTCGACGTGCGTGACGGTTCCGTTGCTGCCGAGGGCGAGCGTGTCGCGCACGTAGCCACCGCTGGGCGGCCCGATCGCCGACATCGACGCGACGTCGACGACGAGGTCGTTCGGCCCGTGGAAGAGCCCGTCGACGAACCCCTCGGCGAGCCAGGTGGCCAGCTCCTTGGGCAGCCGGGACGGCGCGTCGTGCCCGTCCAGGACCGCGTGGAAGTCGCTGCTGACGACGTACCAGCTCGTGCCCGGACCCGGCTGTCCCGGCTGGTCGGCGTTGAGCTCGGTGACGAACGGGCCACCGGGCACCATCGCGGCGAGCCCGGGCACGCCGGCGGCGTCGCCGCCAGCGGTCGCGGCGGTCGCCAGCACCTTGATGAGGCCGCCCACGGCGCGCACCACCCCACCGACGACCGCCGCGAACGGCGCCGCGCCCGGCACGAGCCCGAGACCGCTCGCAGCGAGGGTGACGAGGTTGGTGTAGAGGTCGACGAGGTCGTGCCAGCGCGACGGGTCGGCGAGGTGCGTGCCCCCGTGGGTGGAGGCGACGAAGACGGCGTTGTCCACCGTTGCGCCCCAGCCCGATCCGGGCAGGACCTCCTCGATGAACGAGCGTGTCACGAGGCCGCCGCGGCTGTGGGTCACGACGTCGACGACGAGGTCGTCGCGCACGCCCGGCACGCGCAGCCGCTCGAGGAGGTCGCGAGCGTTCTGCTCCGGGTCGAGGCTCAGCGTGCGGTGGTCGTAGCCGACGACGGCGTCGTAGGCGTCGACCAGGGTGCGCACGAACCCGCCCGCCCCGGGCGCGAGCGACAACGCCCCGAACGCCCCGGCGGTCGAGGAGAACGTGCCGTGGACGAGCAGCAGCACACGGGGCGTGCGGTCGGTCGGCAGGGGGACGCCGGCGAGCGTGTCGACCGGTCGCCACTCCTCGAGCGGCTCACCGGTGACGTGCACGAGACCGGTGCGCGTGCCAGCCTCGAGGTGGTCGACGACGTGGCCGAGCAGCGGGGTCGCGAAGCGCAGGACGACCGCCTCGGCAGCCCCGTGCACGAGGTCACCGACGAACCCACGGTCGGCGGCCGGCGGTGCGGCGTCACGGGTGCCCCCGGCCGGCCGGGACGCGCCGCGTCCGGTCGCGCGGGTCTCCCGGGTCGCGTGGGTCGGACGCTCCGGCTGCACGTCGATGCGGAAGCTGACCGTGCGCTGCTCGTCACCGAGTCCTCGGGTGCGCTCGGAGGGCAGGTGCCAGGACCACACGCCGTCCCGCTCGACGAGGACGACGGCGTCCTCGTCTGCAGCGACATCGACGTCGACGTCGACCGTGCCGACGCGAGTCCTGGCGGCGGGGTCGAGGTCACGGGTCACACTCGGGGACAGCGCGATCCGTTGGACGACGTCGAACTGCTCGTCCTGCAGGGCCGAGACGACACCCTCCTTGCGGGCGGCATCGGACGACGGCGGCGGCAGGTCACGCGTGCGGTCGGGCACGGGCGTCGCGTCGTAGCCACGGGGCGTGCGTACGCGCACCGCTCCCCCACCGAAGGATGCGGACGGCATGGCTGGCTCACCTCCGAGACGGACCTGCTCCTTGCCACGGTAGAGCCACGGCGCGCCGCTTTGATACGGATCGGGACAAGTGGCCCCGGCCCCCGGGGAGTGCTCCCCATTCCGCACCCGGTCCGCCCACCCCTACGGTCGGCCCGCGGGCTCCACAGGGGGATCCCGCCTCGACGAAGGGACACCACGATGGGTTCGACCGCCACCGCGCACCGGGCTCCGGCATCGCGGGCCGCGCGCCTCGTCACGGCGCTGCTGGCAGCACTCGCGCTGACGGCCGTGGCCGTCATCGGGCACGACGCCCCGGCGCAGGCCGTGGGCTCGCTGACGACCCGCCAGCTCCAGCAGGACCTCTGGGGCCTGCTCTACTACTCCGGGCCGATCGACGGCGTCAACGGCTCGGGCACGAAGGCCGCGGTGCGCGCCTTCCAGAAGGACAACTGCCTGGCCCAGGACGGCGTCGCCGGGTCGGCCACGCAGCCCAAGGTCATCGCCAAGGTCAAGGCGGTGCAGACCAAGGCCGGCGCGTCGGCCGACGGCGTCTACGGCCCGGTGACGACGAGCAGGGTCAAGGCGTACCAGAAGGCCCACGGCATCCCCACGGGTGGCCAGGCCGGCCCGCTGACGATGACGGCGATGGGCATCAAGCGCACCCTGTCGTGCACGCCCACCGCGCCGCCCGGCGGGGGCTCCACGGTCGGCGGAAGCATCTCTCGCACCGAGGTGCTCGCCCGTGCCAGGTACTGGACCGACCGACGCGTGCCGTACAGCATGAACCGCTACACCGGCGACCCGCAGGGTCGCCAGTACCGCACGGACTGCTCGGGGTTCGTGTCCATGGCCTGGCACCTGTCGTCGTCGCTGTCGACGGTGACCCTGCCCAGCGTCTCGCACCGCATCACGAAGGGAGAGCTGCGCCCCGGCGACGTCCTCCTCAAGGGCGGCCCCGGCTCGGCGGGCGCGTCCGGGCACGTCGTGCTGTTCCGCGGCTGGGCCGACTCGGCGCACACGTCCTACTACGCGAGCGAGGAGTCCGGCTCGCACGGCGCCATCGCGCGCACGGTCCCGTACCCCTACTTCGCCGGCTACGGCACCTTCCTGCCCTACCGCTACGACAGGATCACCGGCTGAGGCCGGACCACGCACCGGAAAACCGGTTGCGCCACCGTGTGCCGCCGCGCCAGTCTCTACCCGAGCGCGGCGGCACACGGCCGCCCACGACGACCCAAGGAGGGTGACATGTCCATCACGGTCCCGGGCACGCCTGCCCAGTTCACTTCTTCCTTGGAGTTCCCTTGTCTTTCAATGCATTCCACGAGGCCGAGTACGAGGTATTCGACCCTCGACTGACCGACGGCCGGCCCTCCGACCGCGACGTCCAGCAGCTCGCCGTCGACACCGACCCCGATGGCCCTCCCGAGGGTGAGCGGTGGTCGTCCTGGGACGGCGCCACGCACGGCCCCAAGCCGCGACCCGACTGGGTCATCACCGACCTCGGGGCCGTCGAGTCCGACCTCGGCGTCCTCAAGACCGGCAAGGAGGCCGACGTCCACCTGGTGCGGCGGTGGGTACCGGGCTC
>JAEWFB010000257.1 GCA_023389095.1 Actinomycetes bacterium | reverse complement strand
CGCATCGTCGACGACTGGTGGAAACCCCGGATCTCCTCGAGCGTCCACTCGCTGCCCTGGTCGCCGAACAGCTCGCGCTGCACCGCCCCGTGCACGCCGATCCAGTCGCGGGCTGCGGCCTCCTGGTCGAGGTCGAGCAGGTCGATCGGTCTGATGTCGTGGTCATCGCTCACGGGCCCGAGTCTGTCGGGGCCGTCCGGCGAGGGCCACCGAATTGTCCGTGGCCCCGGCGGCCGGGCCGCCCGATGCGCGTCGCGCCAAACACGTTGCCGCGCAGGACGCGTCGGCCTACCCTCGAGCCATGCACCGCTCACAGCAGACGACGACGCCGGACCTCTCCGGCGCGCTGCTGCTGCCTTAGCACCCATCGCACACCACGCCCCGGAGCCGGCTCCGGGGCGTTTCGTCGTCTCCAGCCGGCTCCGGTCCGACCCACCACCGTGACCGCCCGCCCCCGAACGGAGACCCTGATGCCCGACCACCGCGACCTGAACCACGACCTCGACGTCTTCGCGACCGACCCGCTCGCCGGGGCCGGGCTGCCGCTCTGGCTGCCCGCCGGTTCGGTGATCCGCCACGAGCTCGAACACCTCGCCCGCGACCTCGCCCACGCCGACGGCTGCGTCGGGGTGCACACCCCGGTGCTCGGCAAGCGGGCCCTCTTCGAGCGGTCGGGGCACTGGGCCAAGTTCGAGGACGACATGTTCCCCTCGATGCGGATCGGCGACGAGGAGGTCGTGCTCCGCCCGGCGAACTGCCCCCACCACGCCCTCGTCTACAAGGCCCGCAGCCACTCCTACCGCGAGCTGCCGGTCCGTCTCAACGAGCTGGCCCCGATGTTCCGGGCCGAGCGCTCCGGGGTGCTCTCGGGCCTGACCCGGGTGCGCCAGATCAGCCTCGATGACACCCATGTGTTCTGCCGACCGGACCAGGCCGGCGACGAGGCCGCCCGTGGCCTGCGGGCCGCGCTCGAGGCCCAGCGCGTCCTCGGCCTGCCGGTGCACCACGTGCGGCTGTCGCTCCGCGACGAGTCCGATGCGTGGCTCGGCAGCCGCGAGCAGTGGGACGGCGCAGAGCAGGCCTTGCGCCGGGCGGCCCTGGAGGTGCTCGCCGGGCACGACCTGCCGCTCGTCGAGGCGTCCGGGGAGGCCGCGTTCTACGGCCCGAAGCTCGACCTGCAGGTGGTCGACGACCGCGGCCACGAGGAGACCATCGCCACCGTGCAGGTGGACTTCAACCAGCCCGAGCGCTTCGACCTCACCTTCCACGGCGAGGACGGCGAGCGGCACCGGGTCGTCATGATCCACCGCGGGACCGTCGGGTCGATGGAACGCGTCACCGCGGCCCTGCTCGAGCGCTACGACGGGCGCCTGCCGCTCTGGCTCGCGCCCGTGCAGGTCGTCGTGCTGCCGGTGTCGGCCGAGCAGGACGGGCCCGCCCGGTCGCTCGTCGACGCCCTGCGCGCGCACGGGGTCCGCGTCGAGCTCGACTGCGACGACTCCCTCGGGGCGCGGATCCGCGAGGCCCGGCGCCGGCGGGTGGCCGTGGTCGCCGTCGTCGGCGAGCGCGAGGCCGCGGACGCGTCGGCCCAGGTCACCGACGTCGCAGCCGGGTTCCGGGGTGTCGTCCCGGTGGACCGCCTCGTGGCGGCCGTCGTGGCCGCCCGCGAGGGCCGCTGCCGACGCGTCGACTGGGCATGAGAACGCGGTGTGTGGTTCGTGGGGCCAGGACCCCGCGAACCGCGCACCGCCGGGCCCCTGGGCCGGTGTCCGGCATACGGGGGCGCGCGCCGGTGTTGCAGAGGCGTAGGACCCGCCCCACACGAAGGATGTGACACTGGAATGGTGTTCGGACTCGGCAGGAAGACCCAGATGCCCGCGCGCGAGGAGGCCCTCCCCGGTCGTGGAGAGCGCCCGTTCCAGGTGGACCCGACCCACGTCGTCCTCGGCACCCCGATCGAGGGCCCGTGGCCCGAGGGTTCCGAGGTGCTCTACGTCGCGATGGGCTGCTTCTGGGGCGTCGAGCGGATCTTCTGGCGCCAGGACGGCGTCGTCAGCACGGCCGCCGGCTACATGGGCGGCTACACGCCCAACCCGACCTACGAGGAGACGTGCACCGGGCGTACCGGGCACGCCGAGACCGTCCGCGTCGTCTACGACCCGACGAAGACCTCCCCCGAGCTGCTGCTCAAGGCCTTCTGGGAGAACCACGACCCGACGACGGCCAACCGGCAGGGCAACGACATCGGCACGGCCTACCGCTCGGCCATCTACTGGACGACCGAGGGCCAGCGGCTCGCCGCCGAGGCCACCCGCGAGGCGTTCCAGAAGGTCCTCGACGACAACGGCTTCGGACAGATCACGACCGAGATCCGCTCGGCCGAGGATGCCGGGCCGTTCTACCTCGCCGAGGACTACCACCAGGGCTACCTGCACAAGAACCCCGGCGGCTACTGCAACCACGGTCCCAACGGCATGACCTGCCCGGTCGGCATCGTGCGCCAGGACCAGCTGCCCTCCCAGCAGGACATCGCCCCGCCCGCCTGACGCGTCGGCGCCGTCGACGCGTCGGGTGGCTGACGCGTCGGCACCCGTCACGACGGACGCCCCCACCCGGAACCGGGTGGGGGCGTCCGTGCGTCCGTGCGTCCACGCTCGACGTCAGGGCGTGCAGGCCGTCTCGTCGAAGTGACCGGGCGTGCCCGGGTAGGCCTGGCCCGACCCGTGCTCGTTCTCGCCCGGGTAGACCATGGCGAGCTCGCGGAAGGCCGAGGTGCCCGCCGTCGTCACGTCGGAGCCGGGGCGCCCCGCGCTCGAGGACCACGCCAGCTGCTGCAGCCAGCTCTGCATCGCCGGCGAGTGCCCACGCACGTCGTTGAACCCGCCGTAGGCCGCGTTGCAGTGCGTGAACAGGTTGTACGCGCCGTTCCAGTCGATGAGCCGGTCGCCGGGGTTGGGCCCGTTGGCCGTCACGTCGCCCTGGAGCACGTCGCGGTCCCAGCCGCCGTAGATCCAGTCGGTGCCCTGGTGGTGGTTGTCGTTGGCGGGGTCGGCGTCGTCCAGCCCCGTCATCTCGAACCACAGGCACGGGTCGACCGTCACGACGTTCTTCTTCGTCCCGGTCGTCAGCGGCCAGTCGCCGAGCGTGCACCCGCTGCCCGGGGTGTAGGAGCCCCGCGGCCGCACGTCGAGCAGGTCGGAGCCGAGGACGTCCTGCTTCGCCGGGTCGGACTCGCCCGCACCACCGAAGACGTGGTCGACGAACCGGTCGCCGGTGCCGCGCGAGCTCGGCGTGAAGACGCCGTTCACGAGGCAGTCCGGCGTCGTGGCGTCGAGCACGGCGTCGCAGCCCTGGCCGCCCCAGAGGACGTCCTCGCCGTCGCCGCCGAACACGTCGTCGCCGCCGCTGTCGCCGTTGGCGACGTCGTCGCCGTGGCCGGCGTGGATGGCGTCGTCGCCCGAGCCGCCCCGGATGAGGTCGCGGCCACCCTCGTCCATGCCGTTGTGCGGCATGGCGGCGGCGGTCGAGGCCCCGATCCACTGGTCCCCGTCGACGTCGTGGAGCAGGTCGACGCGTCGGTCGTAGGCGCCCCGCGGGAAGGCGGTGAACGCCTCCTTCGGCGGGCTGTTGAGCGTCACCGACGCCTGGGCCGGGCTGTCGCCGGCGCTCAGGTACTGGTTGACGACACCGCCGCGGTCGCCGACGATCGCGTCGTTGCCTGCGTCGCCACTGATCCGGTCGTCGCCGAGCTCGCCGTAGAGGTCGTCGTCGCCGTCACCGCCGGAGATGACGTCGTTGCCGTCCTGGCCCCAGATGCCGTCGTTGCCGTCGTCGCCCCAGATGACGTCGGCCCCGAAGGCCCCGGCCACCTCGCACGTCGCCTGGGCGGTCGTGCAGAACCGGGTGCTCGGCCCCGGCAGCGCCGGGTCGTGGGTGCGCGAGGCCGTCGCATCCGTCGGCACCGCGCCGTCGGGGTAGCGGTCGGTGTAGACCTGCTCGGTCTGGGCACCGGGGCTGCCCTGCAGGGTGCGCAGGAGCGAGCCGTTGTCGCCGAGGACGACGTCGTCACCGCCGTTGCCCTCGATGACGTCGGACCCGTCGCGGAAGCCCGGCGCCGCCGAGCCGCCGATGACGTCGTCCTGCCCGGGCGCCGTGCTCGTCCCGCGCAGGAGCGCGGTCGGGCTCGGTGACCCCGGCCAGGCGGCGGTGACCGCCAGGACCGTCGTGCCGTGGGCCGAGGCCTGGCCGAACGGCAGGTCGCCGAAGAGCCGGTCCGCTCCGCCGTTGCCCTCGAGGTGGTCTGCGCCGGCGTCGCCGGTGATCGCGTCGTTGCCGTCCTGGCCGAGGAGCACGTCGACGCCGTCGCCGCCGGAGAGCCGGTCGAAGCCGTAGAGCGTCGCCGAGGGCGTCGTCAGCGGGTCGGTTCCGAGGTCCCACGGCTGGATGAGCCGTGGGGTCATCGCCCGGCCGGTCGTGCTGCCGAGGCGGACGGTGACCGGGCTCGGGGCCTGGCCGGAGACCGGGCGCAGCACCTGGCCGTTGTCCCCGAGCACGACGTCGTCGCCGGGGCCGCCGAAGACGGCGTCGTCGGTGTCCGGCTGGCCGGTCGTCGTCGTCCCCGATGCGCCCGTGCCGGCAGACGGCGTCGAGCTGCCGCCCACGAGGTCGTCGTCGCCGAGGCCGCCCTCGACCCAGTCGACGTCAGGGCCGCCCTCGACGTAGTCGTCGCCGCCCTCGCCCTTGAGCCGGTCGGAGCCGCTCTGGCCGAGGATGACGTCCTGGCCCTCCCCGCCGAAGATCTGGTCGGCGCCGGAGTTGGCGAGGACCGGGCTCGCGCCGAGGTCGAGCAGGCTCACCCGGTGCGTCCGGGCGAAGCCGCGCATCCGCGTGATCGGCGTCGCGTCGGCCGGGGCGACCCCCGAGACGAGGACCGCGTTGTCGCCGGCGATGAGGTCGGCTCCGGCGTCTCCGTAGAGCCGGTCTCCCGTGTCGGGACGCCCGACGCCGGGGCTGGCCTCCTGGAAGGACCCGCCGACGATCTCGTCCTCTCCGGCGTCCCCGTGGACGAGGTCGGCGCCGTTGTTGCCCTCGAGGTGGTCGGCGTCGTCGCCGCCGTTCACCTCGTCGTCGCCGAGGCCGCCGTAGGCGGTGTCGTCGCCGGCGCCGCCGTAGATGACGTCGCCGCGGCCGGCGGCCGGCGTCAGGCCGTCGAGGTCGTACGGGATCGCCGGGGCGTCCGCCGTGCTCGTCGGGTCGTCGACCGTGCCGTTGTCGCCGACGATGACGTCGTTGCCGGTGTCGCCGGAGATCGTGTCCCCGGCATCGGCCGGTCCGACGTCGGTGCGACCCGCGGCGCGGGTCCCGCCGTACAGCACGTCGTCGCCGTCGCCGCCGCTGATCCGGTCGGAGCCGTTGTTGCCCTCGACGACGTCGGCGCCGGCCTGGCCGTAGAGCTGGTCCTGGCCGCCGTTGCCGAAGACGAGGTCGGCCCCGGCGTCGCCGTAGCCGCGGTCGTCGCCGCTGCCGCCCCACACGTGGTCGGCGTCGTCGCCACCGAAGAGGACGTCGCTGCCCTCCTGGCCGCACACGAGGTCGGCGCCGCCGCCGGCGAGCACGCGGTCGCTGGCCCCGCCCGTCGAGATGGTGTCGACGCCCGCGCCGCCGAGGACGAGGTCGTTGCCGTCGCCGCTCGCGGCGGACGTACCCTCGGGCACCGGGTCGCTCGTGACCGGGCTGCCGGGACGGCACGTCTCGTCGGCGGCCGCACCGACGGTCGCGGCGTCGCGCAGGGTGTCACCGAACACCGTGGACGGTCCGTCGCCGCCGATGACGTGGTCGTTGCCGAGGCCGCCGACGAGCGTCTTGCGCGACGAGGTCTCCCCCGCCGGGATCGGCAGGTGCGTCACGGCCCGGTAGGCCCCGAAGTCGACGCCCTCGATGACGTCGGACCCGCGGGCGTTGCCCGCCGCGTCGAGGCCACGGGCCCCGACCTGGCTCGGCTCGGCGATGACGTAGTCGTCGCCCGGACCGCCGAACAGGGCGTCGGTGCCGTAGCCGCCGACGAGCGCGTCGGGACCACCGCCGCCGACGATGCGCGCCTGCTCACCGCTCTTCGAGTGGCTCGTGACGACGTCCTCCGCCGCGCTGCCCCAGACCTCGTCGTCGCCCGAGCCGGTCTCGATGATGTTGGGGATCGAGGGCTTGCCCGGCGGGGTGGTCAGCGTGTCGGCCGTGCCGACGGCGTCGACACCGAAGACGCCCTCGGTGGAGGCGTAGATCGTGTCGGGGCCGGAGCCGCCGGTGACCGAGTCGCTGCCCAGACCGCCGATGAGGACGTTCCCCTCCGATCCGACGGTGCTGCCGGCGGTCGGGCCGGGGCGGTCGGACGCGACGCCGATCTTGTCGTCGCCCGGGCCGCCGTTGACCCGGTTCCTGCCGAGACCGACGCTGATGACGTCGGCGCCGCCGGTGCCCTGGGCGCCCTGGGTCGGGTCGACGTCGAGCGTCGTCCAGTCGACGACGCCGGTCAGGTCGACCTTCGTGATCCTGGGCGAGGAGTTGTCGACGTCGACGGGGTTGAGGGCGGCGGCGACGTTCGTGACGGACGTCGGCAGCGCACCGTCGCCGGAGACGAGGTCGTCGCCCTGCCCGGTCGTGATCGCGTCGTCGCCCGGACCGCCGGCCACGCGGGCGACCTTGCCGACGGCGTCGGCCGTGACGATGCGGTCGGCCCCGGCTCCGCCGTCGACCCACGCGTTGCCGGTGCCGGTCGCGATCTGGTCGTCGCCGGGCGTGCCGAAGACGACGGCGTCCTTGTCGAAGACCGACAGGTCGGCCTGCGTCGTCGCCGACGACGGGTCGGAGTCCTTCTTGCCGTCGCCGACGAAGCTGACGACGAGTGGCGTCGAGGAGCCGCGTCCGTCGACGACGACCCGCTTCAGGCCGGGGTCGAGGTACTCGCGCGTCTCGCCGAGCATCTGCACCTTGAACCCGTCGAAGTCGGGGTTGCTGCCGGCGTCGTCGCCCGGTTTCTGGGCGAAGTACAGGGCCGTCACCTTGACCGTGTCGGACTCGGTGTCCGCCGTGTTCCCCCACGGGGTGCCGCGAGCCGCGTCGGTGCCGAAGCGCCCGGCGAAGACGACGAGCGTGTCACCGGTCGTGCCACCCAGCCTGGGCGGTGGCGGTTCGCAGTTGGGCTGCGCCGTGAAGTCGAGCAGCGTGATGTCGGCGATGTTGATGGAGAAGGACACGCTGAACGGTGAGAACCCGAGCGTCACGTAGAGGCGCAGGAAGAGGCTGAGTCGCCCGGTCGTCGTGAAGAGGCACAGCGGGTTGTTGACCGCGGCCTGGAGGAACTCGCTGACGCGGAACTTGCCATCGTTGTTCGGGTCGTTCCAGTGGAAGCCGATCGTCAGGTGCAGGCCACCCTCGATGCCGACGGTGATGATCACCGCCGACACCGCTGCGCCTGCAGCGATCTCGCCGTCGAGCCGCACGACGGGCACCGGCACGCCGTTGGCGTCCGTCGTCTTGAAGTAGAGGCCGTCGAGGAGCTTGACGGCGTCGACCTTCGTACCGGACCGGGCCGCCTCGACGGCGTAGCGGATGCCGGCGGTGTCGAGCCCGGCCATGAACCGCAACGTCACCGACGCCGAGCCGGACAGCGTCACCATGACCGGCGGCGGCGCGTAGACCGGACCGAACGACTGGCGCCACGTGAAGCCGAGCGTCAGCGGCCCGCTGTCGAACTCGACGAGCGAGACGTCGCTGCCCATGAGCAGGCTGAACACCGACGCCGGGTCGTCGAGGATCGGGAAGGTGAAGCCGGACTTGTTGGCGCTGCCGCCGGTGCTGCCCGAGCCGAACACGTTGCCCTTGCCGCCCTTGCCGTTGAGGGCGTTCTTGACGTCGGCCGCGCTCGCCGGCTGGGGGCTGGTGATGAGCGAGGTGGCCGAGCCCGGAGCGAGGCTGCTCGTCGGCGACACGTTCGTGCTCAGCGCCTTGTCGCCGTCGACCGAGAACTTGCCGATCGGGATGAGGCAGTGCGTGTCATCCGATGCGCCGTCGCAGTCGGGCAGGTTGTTGATGAGCGTGGTCAGCGCCGCGATCTTGTCGACGAAGTCGAGCTTCGGACCGCCGGCCAGCGTGTTGAACGTCTTGGCGAGCGTGATGAGGCTGACGTCGCCTCCACCGGCCATCCGGCTGAGGTCGGACAGCACCGGGATCGGCGCATAGAGGGTGTCGATGACCGGCTGGAGCGGCCCGGTGACCGACTTGACCTTCTTGAGCACCGGCCCGAGGAGGTTGGACAGGAACCCGCCCGCATCGATCGCGACGTCCTTGAACTCGATGTCCGGCGCGCCGAGGTGCTTGAGGTCCTTGTTCGAGAACTCCCACCCGAGAACGAAGTTCGCCTGGACACCCGGGAGCACCGAGTCGACGGACGCCTTGACGAGCCAGTCCGCCCTGATCTTGGCGGTGAGCGAGATCCCGAAGAGCGAGGACGCGTCCCCTCGGGCGATCTCGGAGATCGTCAGGACGCTGTCGGCCGTCTCCGTCGCGTCGCGGGACTTGAGGTCGACGAGGAGGGCGCCCGCGAACAGCGGCGTGGTGCCGTTCTTCTTCACGTCGATGTCGAGGAAGGCGAGCTTGGCCTTCATCGTCGCCGGCATGTCGAAGCGCGCGCCGAGGCCGAACTCCGGTGCGGGGGCCCCGTCCTGCCAGCTGTCGTGGGTGTAGATGACGAAGCCGTCGTCGGTGTTGATGCCGGCCTTGACGTGCAGCTGCAGGCCGAGGCCATAGGTGATGGCGTCGTCGTCGCCTGCCTTGAGCGCCAGGCCGGGGATGCCGATGTCGAGCGGCAGCTTCTTGCCGTCGCCGAGGCAGCCCGAGCCCGGCACGCAGCCGGCGTCGGGCGTCACGGTGCCGGCCTTGACGTCGAAGGCGAGGTTGACGCCGTTGATGCTCGTCGTGGGGCAGTCGATGAGCATCGGCTTCGTCGTGACGGGCGTGTACGCCGTGGGGGTCGCGCTGCCGTCGTCGGTGAAGGACTGGGCGCTCCCCGAGGCCGCGTCGACGACCTTGACGAGCTCGAAGGCGGCGCCG
This sequence comes from Actinomycetes bacterium, assembly GCA_023389095.1. Lineage (GTDB taxonomy): Bacteria > Actinomycetota > Actinomycetes > Actinomycetales > Dermatophilaceae > Monashia. The sequence goes on along the minus strand of JAEWFB010000257.1, from coordinate 1,154 downwards.
TCCTTGCTGCGCAGCACCTTGTACTTCGTCGCGCCGTCGGTCTTCGTCCACGAGACCTTGATCGAGTTGCCGCTGCCGAGCGCGGTCCAGGACGTCGTCGTCTCCGCGCTCGCCGGGGAGGCGACCGTGTCGCCGTCGGTGCCCGAGCCGGAGCCCTGGCTCGCGACGATCTCGTAGCGCCACTTCGTCGAGCCGGTCGTCGACGGTGTCGCTGCGAGCGTCGGTGCGCCGGTCGGCTCGAGCTTCGCCTTGCACTCGTAGTCGACCGTCAGGCTCGTCTTCTGCAGCCCGGCCGCGGCGATCGCCTCGGCGAGCTTGGTGTTGACGTAGTCCTTGGCCTCCTTGGGGCTCGCCGGCACGTTGCCGAGCTTGGCCTTGATCTCGGCACGCAGGCGCCCGACCGAGTCGGCGCCCTGCTGGAGGTCCTTGCCGACGAAGGGCAGCTTGCCGTCGAAGGTCGCGAGGCGCATCGACTGCTCGATCTTCTCGAGGTAGCCGTCGAGGCCGGGGCCGATCTGGGTGAAGTCGGCGAAGGCGTTCGCGAAGGCGGCCGAGAGGTCGGGCAGCTCGAACCGCTTCTTCGCGTCGTCGGGGGCCGGGAGGTTGCCGGACAGGTCGAGCAGGGTGGCCGGGTCGGTGGAGTCCTGAAGGCGCAGCGCCACCGAGCCGAGCGAGGTCGTCGGCCCGCCCGACACGGTCGCGTAGAGCGGGATGACACCGCAGACCATGAGCGGGGTGGTCAGGCCCTCGCCGCAGTCGACGGGGGTGTTCGAGGCGTTGAAGCCGACGTCGAGTCCGGACAGGAAGGTGGAGAAGCTGACCGGGGTGTCGGCCGCGGCACCCGAGTCGGACAGCTCGAGGCTGAGGTTGGCCCGCAGCCTCGCCTGCTTGGCCGGGTCACCGCCGGGGTCGCCCGCCGACACCGTCAGCGGACCGATCGTGCCGGCTGCGCGCCCGGTGAAGCCCGCGTCGGCGGCGATGCTGACCTTCGAGTCAGCGAGCACCTTGAGCGACGCGGCGTCGTCGGGACCGGTGCCCGGGGCGAGCGGCACGACGAGTCCGACCTTGACGCCGCCGGTGACGTGCGCGACGCCCTGGCCGGTCGCGGCGGCGGTGACGAGCGACTTGTCGCCCCCGAGGTCGAGGCGCACCGG
>JAEWFB010000205.1 GCA_023389095.1 Actinomycetes bacterium | reverse complement strand
TGCTCCGCGACACGACGACGTGGTCGAGCGCCGGCTCGAGCACCTCGAGCATGCCGACGGCGTCCTTGTCGGCGACGATCCCGACGAGGCCGACGAGCCGGGTGAACGTGAAGGACTCCCCGAGCGCCGCGACGAGCGAGCGAGCACCGTGCGGGTTGTGGGCGGCGTCGACGAGGACGGTCGGCGAGCGGCGGACCACCTCGAGGCGTCCGGGCGAGGTCATCGACGCGCACGCAGCCCGCAGGACGTCGGTGTCGAGGGCCTGCTCTCCCCCACCGAGGAACGCCTCGACGGCGGCCACCGCGGTGGCGAGGTTGCTCGCCTGGTGTGCGCCGTGCAGCGGCAGGAAGAGGTCGGGGTGGTCGCCGGCCAGCCCCCGCAGGGAGACCTGCTGGCCACCGACCGCGACCTCGCGCTCGAGGACGCCGAAGTCGTTGCCCTCGAAGACGATCCGCGACCCACCGACCTCCTCGACACGGTCGAGGAGGACGCGCGCGACATCCTCGTCCTGCACCCCCGACACCGTGAACGAGTCGGCCTTGATGATGCCGCTCTTCTCCTCGGCGATGGCGACGACGTCGTCACCGAGCAGGTGCGTGTGGTCGAGGTCGACCGGGGTGACGACGGCGACCTGCGCGTCGATGACGTTGGTCGCGTCCCAGGAGCCGCCGAGGCCGACCTCGATGACCGCGACGTCGACGGGGGCGTCGGCGAACGCGGCGTAGGCGACCGCGACGAGCACCTCGAAGAAGTTCATCCGTCGCCCGCCCTCCTCGAGGGAGCGCGCGTCGACGATCTCGACGAGCGGCGCGACGTCGTCGTAGGCGGCGATGAACTTGTCGCGCGGGATCGGCTTGCCCGACAGGGTGATCCGCTCGCGCATGTCGTGCAGGTGGGGCGAGGTGAACCGCCCGGTCGACAGGCCGCTCTCGCGCAGGATCGCGTCGATCATGCGGCTCGTGGACGTCTTGCCGTTCGTCCCGGTCAGGTGGATCGACGGGTAGGCCCGTTGCGGATCGCCGGCGAGCTCCATGACGGCCCGGATGCGTTCGAGCGAGGGGCCGATGTCGTTCTCGGGGGCGCGCGCGAGGATCTCCTCCTCGATCTCGCGGACCCGCTTCATCTCCTCGAGGTTGCGGGCGGCCTCGTGGGCCGCCGCATCCGGACGTCCGCCGCTCACGACGCGTCCTCCGTCCCCGTCGCGTCGTCCACGTCGGCAGCGTGGGCAGCGTCGGCCGCGGACAGCGGGCGCTCCATCCAGACGCTCACCGGCATGTCCGACCCGCCCGATTCGCGGTGCGTCTCGGTGAAGCCGTGCCGCGCATAGAAGCGTGCCGCGCCGGTGTTGCCCTCGATGTGCGACAGGACGATCCGCGAGTGGCCGCCCTCGACGGCCCGCTCGACGACGGCGTCCAGCAGCCGCGATCCGACGCCGTTGCCGTGGTTGCCGGGCAGGACGTAGAGCTTCCACAGGACGAAGTCGTCGTCCTGTGGGCCGAACGTGGCGACCCCGACGACGTCGTCACCGTCGACGGCGACGATGGTGCGCCCCTTGCGGATCGACGCGGCGACGACGTCGCTCGTCCACCACTTGGCCAGGCCCATGGCGACGTACTCGGGGCCGACGAGGGGCTCGTACGTCGCGAGCCACGTGCGGTGGCCGACGGACAGCACGCCGGACAGGTCGTCGCCGATCGCCGGGCGCACCTCGACGCGGTCGAGGCCCCGGCCCTGCACGCCGGTGCTCGCCGCGCTCATCGCTTCTCCACCACGATCGTGGCGGCGTGGTCGTCGCCGACCACCACCTGGGTGCCGACGCCGGCGGGCAGGGCGTGCTCGGGCCCGGCCGAGGCGAACTGGGCGGCGAGCGTCTCGCCGACGATGAGGTCGCGGTGGTCGACCGTCGCCTCGAACACCTCGGGGGTTCCCTGGATCGTCAGGCTGATCCGGTCGCTGACGTGCAGGCCGGCGTCGCGGCGGGCCTGCTGGACCGCCCGGACGAGGTCGCGCGCCACGCCCTCGGTGGCGAGCGCGGGGGTCACCGCGGTGTCGAGGACGACGAAGCCGCCACCGGGCAGCATCGCCGTCGCCGCCGAGTCGGCGCCGTCGCCGGACACGACCGTCTCGAGGGTGTACTCGCCCTCGACGAGCTCGAGGCCGCCGGAGGTCACCGCCCCGTCGGCCGAGACGGACCAGTCGCCGGACTTGCTGCCGCGGATGGCCAGCTGGACGTCCTTGCCGAGACGGGGGCCGGCCGCCCGCGCGTTGACCGAGAGGCGCTGCGTGACGCCGAAGTCGGCCTCGCTCGCGGTGTCGAGGTCGACGAGCACGAGGTCCTTGACGTTCAGCTCGTCCCGGACGATCGACCGGAACTGCTCGAGCGCGCCGGGTTCGGGGACGACGACGGTGAGTGCCGCGAGCGGCAGGCGGGCGCGCAGCTGGCGGGCCTTGCGCAGGCTCGAGCCGACCGAGCACACGTCGCGCGCCCGGTCCATCGCCACGACGAGCGTGTGGTCGGCCGGCAGGTCGTCGACGAGCGGGTAGTCGGTCAGGTGCACCGAGCGGCCACCCGTCAGGCCGCGCCAGATCTCCTCCGTGACGAGCGGCAGCAGGGGCGCGATGGCACGCGTCACGGTCTCGAGGGCCGTGTACAGCGTGTCGAAGGCCGCGAGCGACTCCTCGGTCTCGCCACCCCAGAAGCGGTCTCGCGAGCGTCGGATGTACCAGTTGGTGAGCACGTCGAGGAACCCACGCATCGTGTCGCACGCCGCGGCGACCTCGTAGGCGTCGAGCTGCTCGGTCATGTCGCCGACGAACTCGCGCAGCTTGGCGAGCAGGTAGCGGTCGAGCGCGTCGGTGGAGGCCGTCGACCACTTCGCCTCGTAGCCCTCCCCGCCGCGCGCCGTGTTGGCGTAGAGCGCGAAGAACGACCACGCGTTCCACAGCGGGATCATGACCTGCCGGACGCCGTCGCGGATGCCCTGCTCGGTGACGACGAGGTTGCCGCCGCGCAGGATCGGCGAGGACATGAGGAACCAGCGCATCGCGTCGGCACCGTCGCGGTCGAAGACCTCCGAGACGTCCGGGTAGTTGCGCAGCGACTTGCTCATCTTCTGGCCGTCGGAGCCGAGGACGATGCCGTGGCTGACGCACGACTTGAACGCCGGCCGGTCGAAGAGGGCGGTGGCGAGGATGTGCAGCGTGTAGAACCAGCCACGGGTCTGCCCGATGTACTCGACGATGAAGTCGCCCGGGAAGTGGTGCTCGAACCAGTCGGCGTTCTCGAACGGGTAGTGCACCTGGGCGAAGCTCATCGAGCCGGAGTCGAACCAGACGTCGAAGACCTCCTCGACCCGGCGCATCGTCGACTGCCCCGTCGGGTCGTCGGGGTTCGGACGCGTCAGGCTGTCGATGAAGGGCCGGTGCAGGTCGGTGACCGGGACGCCGAAGTCGCGCTCGAGCTCCTCGAAGGACCCGTAGACGTCGAGACGCGGGTACTCGGGGTTGTCCGACTTCCACACGGGGATCGGGCTGCCCCAGAAGCGGTTCCGCGAGATCGACCAGTCACGGGCGTTCGCCAGCCACTTGCCGAACTGGCCGTCCTTGATGTGCGACGGCGTCCACTCGATCTCCTGGTTGAGCTCGAGCATCCGGTCCTTGAGCTTGGTGACCTCGACGAACCACGAGGACACCGCCATGTAGATGAGCGGCTGCCGGCAGCGCCAGCAGTGGGGGTAGCTGTGGTCGTAGGTCTCGCGGCGCAGCAGCACCGTGCCGGGCGTGACCGAGCCGGTGTCGCCCTCGCCCCGGGTGGCGGCCTTGAGGTGGTCGATGATGTGGAGGTTGGCGTCGAAGACGTGCATGCCCTCGTAGTCGACCACGGGGAAGGTGAACCTCGCCTCTGGGCTGACCGGCACGACCGGGGCGATGCCCTCGCGGTCGGTGACGAGCTTGTCCTCCTCACCGAAGGCGCCGGCGCTGTGCACGAGGCCGGTGCCGTCGGTGGTCGTGACGAAGTCGGCCTCGACGACGCGGTGCGCGCGCTCGTGGCCCTGGTAGTACGTGAAGGGCGGGGTGTAGGTGCGCCCGAACAGCTCGGAACCCTTGAGCCGCTGGACGATCCGCTCCTCGGCGTCCTCCCCCAGCTCGCGCTTGTAGGCACCGAGGCGCGTCTCGGCGATGACGTAGCGCTCGGGGGTGCCCGTGACGTCGGACTCGACGACGACGTAGTCGATGTCGGGGTGGACCATGATCGCGAGGTTGGCCGGGAGGGTCCACGGCGTCGTCGTCCACACGAGCGCGAGCTCGCCGGTCTCGAGGCGCAGGCCGACCGTGACGGCCGGGTCCTGGCGCATCTTGTAGACGTCGTCGTCCATGCGCAGCTCGTGGTTGGACAGCGGCGTCTGGTCGTTCCAGCAGTACGGCAGCACGCGGAAGCCCTCGTAGACCAGGCCCTTGTCGTGCAGCTGCTTGAAGGCCCAGATCACCGACTCCATGTAGCCCGGCTCGAGCGTCTTGTAGTCGTGGTCGAAGTCGACCCACCGCGCCTGGCGGGTGACGTAGTCGCGCCACTCCCCCGTGTACTTGAGCACCGACGCGCGGCACGCGTCGTTGAACGTGTCGATGCCGAGCTCGACGATGTCCTGCTTGGTCTTGAGGCCGAGCTGGCGCTGGGCCTCGAGCTCGGCGGGCAGCCCGTGGGTGTCCCAGCCGAACCGTCGCTCGACGCGCTTGCCGCGCATCGTCTGGTAGCGCGGGACGATGTCCTTGACGTAGCCGGTGAGCAGGTGGCCGTAGTGCGGCAGCCCGTTGGCGAAGGGCGGTCCGTCGTAGAAGACGAACTCGTTGTCGCCGTTCGTGCCCGCGTCGCGGTTCTCGAC
>JAEWFB010000188.1 GCA_023389095.1 Actinomycetes bacterium | reverse complement strand
GTTGTCGATGGCATCGGTGTTGACGCGCACGCCCGCGAGCGCCGCCTCGATGCGGCCGAGCTGGCTCGCCCCGAGGTTGCCGCCCTCGCCGACGACCTTGCAGCGCAGGTCGGCGCCGTTGACGCGGATGGCGTCGTTGGCGCGGTCGCCGATCTCGGCGTTGGTCTCGGCGGCGGCCTTGACGTACGTGCCGATGCCGCCGTTCCAGAGCAGGTCGACCGGCGCGAGCAGGATCGCCTTCATCAGCTCGGCCGGCGTCAGGCTCTTGGTGCCGGCCCGCAGGCCGAGGGCCTCGACCATCTGCGGCGTGACGGGGACCGACTTGGCCGAGCGCGGGAACACCCCGCCGCCCGTGCTGATGAGCGACGCGTCGTAGTCGGCCCACGAGCTGCCCTGCAGGTCGAACATCCGGCGCCGCTCGGCGAACGACGCCGCGGCGTCGGGGTCGGGGTCGACGAAGATGTGCCGGTGGTCGAAGGCGGCCACGAGGCGGATGTGCTCGGACAGCAGCATCCCGTTGCCGAACACGTCGCCGCTCATGTCGCCGACGCCGACGACGGTGAACTCCTCGGTCTGGGTGTCGACGCCGAGCTCGCGGAAGTGCCGCTTGACCGACTCCCACGCGCCACGGGCCGTGATGCCCATGCCCTTGTGGTCATAGCCCGCTGAGCCGCCGGAGGCGAAGGCGTCGTCGAGCCAGAACCCGTAGTCCGAGGAGATGCCGTTGGCGATGTCGGAGAACTTCGCCGTGCCCTTGTCGGCGGCGACGACGAGGTAGGTGTCGACCTCGTCGTGGCGCACGACGCGGTGCGGCGGCACGGCCTCGCCCGACACGAGGTTGTCGGTGAGGTCGAGCAGGCCGGAGATGAACAGCTTGTACGACGCGATCCCCTCGTCCATCCACGCCGCGCGGTCGACGGCCGGGTCGGGCAGCTGCTTGGCGTAGAAGCCGCCCTTGGAGCCGGTCGGCACGATGACGGCGTTCTTGACCATCTGCGCCTTGACGAGCCCGAGCACCTCGGTGCGGAAGTCCTCCCGCCGGTCCGACCAGCGCAGGCCGCCGCGGGCGACCTTGCCGAAGCGCAGGTGCACGCCCTCGACGCGCGGGCTGTAGACCCACACCTCGAACATCGGCCGCGGCGCCGGCAGGTCGGGGACCTTCTTCGGGTTGAGCTTGAGCGAGACGTAGGGCTTGTCGTGGCCGTGCTCGTCGGGCTGGTAGAAGTTCGTGCGCAGGCTCGCCTGGATGACGCCGAGCAGCGCGCGGACGATGCGGTCGTGGTCGAGGCTCGCGACGTCGTCGAGGGCCTCCTTGACGTGCGTGACGATGGCCTTCTGCCGGGCCGCGCGCTTGTCGCGGCCGGCCTCGGTGTCGGGGAAGGCGTCCGGGTCGAACCGGGCCTCGAAGAGCTCGACGAGGCTGCGGGCCAGGCCGGTGTGCGCGACGAGCGCCGACTCCACGTAGTCCTGGGAGAACGTCGACCCGGTCTGGCGCAGGTACTTGGCGACGGTGCGCAGGATGACGACCTGGCGCCACGTCAGCCCGGCGCCGAGCACGAGCGCGTTGAAGCCGTCGGACTCCGCGCGTCCGTCCCAGACGGCGCGGAAGGCCTCCTCGAAGCGGCGACGCACGTCGTCGGCGTCGGCCCCGGTGCCCTCGCCGGCCCACGCGTCGGCGTCGGCACGCAGGCCGAAGTCGTAGATGCGCAGCGTGCGCCCGTCGGCGCCGCGCAGCTCGTACGGGCGCTCGTCGCCGACCTCGACGCCGAGGTGGGTGAAGAGCGGCAGCACCTGGGTCAGCGACAGCTCGGCGCGGCGGTAGAGCTTGAAGCGCCGCTCCTGGGCCGAGTCGCTCGCGGTGTCCTGGTAGAGGTGCAGTGCGGTCGTGAGGTCGCCGTCGCCGAGTGCCTCGATGCGGTCGAGGTCGTCGACCGCGGTGGCGACGTCGAAGTCCTCCTTGTACGCCTCGGGCAGGGCCTTGGCGTAGGCGGCCATGGCCCGCGCGGCGCCGTCGGTGCCACGGGCGTTGGCGAGCGCCTCGGCGAGGTCCTCGTCCCACGTGCGGGTGGCGTCGATGACGCGCTGCTCGAGGGCGGCCTCGTCGACGTCGGGGATGTCGACGCCGGCCGGCATCCGCACGACGAAGTGCAGGCGCGCCAGGACCGACTCGCTGACGCGGGTCGTGTTGTCGATGTTCTCGCCGCCGAACGCCTCGAGCAGGAGCGCCTCGATGCGCAGGCGGACCGTCGTGTTGTAGCGGTCGCGGGGCAGGTAGACGAGGCACGAGACGAACCGGCCGAACTCGTCGCGACGCAGGAACAGCTTGGTCTTGCGACGCTCCTGCAGGTGCAGGACGCTCGTGGCGATGTCGGCCAGCTGCGCGGCGCTCGTCTGGAAGAGCTCGTCGCGCGGGTAGGTCTCGAGGATCTGGAGGATGTCCTTGCCCGAGTGGCTGTCGGCCGAGAGCCCGGTGATGCGCAGCACCTCCTGGGCGCGCACGTCGACGAGCGGGATGTCGTGGATCGTGTCGTTGTAGGCGGCCGACGCGTAGAGGCCGAGGAAGCGCTGCTCCCCCACGCACTCGCCGCGCGCGTCGAACCTCTTGATCGAGATGTAGTCGAGGTAGACGTCGCGGTGAACCGTGGCGCGCGAGTTGGCCTTGGTGATGATGAGGATCGTCGAGTCGCGGGCGGCGCGGCTCGCGGCAGGGGTCAGCACCAGCCCGCTGCCGGCCCGCGGGCGGTCGTAGCGCAGCAGGCCGAGACCGGTTCCCGGGACCTGTCGGGAGATGTCCACGCCGTCCTCGTGGCTCAGCGAGTACTCGCGGTAGCCGAGGAACGTGAAGTTGTTGTGCGCCAGCCACTCGAGGAAGCGGGCCGCCTCGCGGGCGTGGTGCGGGTCGGTGCCCGGCGGCGTCGCCGAGCGCAGCTCGCTCGCGATCGTCAGCGCGTGCGCCCGCATCTTGGGCCAGTCCTCGACCGAGTCGCGGACGTTGTCGAGGACGTGCCGCAGCCGGTTCTCGACGTCGGGCAGCGCGTCGTCGGGGAGGCGGTCGATCTCCAGGTGCATCCACGACTCGCGCACGAGGCCGACGCCGCCGCTCGGGACGGTGGTGCTGCCGTCGGTGACGACGGACTGCAGCTGGCCGGTGATGGTGCGCGACACCGTCATCTGCGGGTGGACGATGAGGTGGACGCCGCGGTCGAAGCCGCCGAGGGCCGCCACCACGGAGTCGACGAGGAAGGGCATGTCGTCGACGACGACCTGCACGACCGTGTGGGTGGTCGACCAGCCCTCGTCCTCGGGCGTCGGGTTGAAGGCGCGGACGTTGAACGTGCCGACGGGTCGTTCCGCCGCGAACGCCCGGTGCTCCTGGGCGATGGTGGCCAGCTCGCGGGCGGGCCGCGCGAGGAGGTCCTCGGTGGCGACGAGCCGGTAGTAGGCGAGCAGGAACTCCACGAGCTCGCTCGTGTGGTCTGGGGCGCCCCGGCCCCTCCTCGGAGCCGGCGTGGCGACGGCCGCTGCCGCGGCCTTCAGGACGTCGATTCGAGTCTGTTCGAGTGACGCGGACATGCGCTGTTCGGTTTCCTCACCGTGGGCCTCGTGCACGGCACGCCGTTGTGCCGGCATCTCACGATGTGAGCCTATCCCCGTCGGCGGCCGGCGCCGCACCGCCCCCGAAGGCCCGTCGCGGCGCGGTGGAGAACTCCCGGGGGGCCGCGCCGCGACTGCCTAGAGTGGAGCCCATGACCGACGGGACCGACGGGACCGGGCGGCGGGCCACGGGCGCC
>JAEWFB010000179.1 GCA_023389095.1 Actinomycetes bacterium | reverse complement strand
GACCGCGATGCCGTTGGCGGTGTCGACCAGGCGGACGAGATCGGTGGTGGGAGAGCAGGACTCGCCGTCGACGAGGGCGTTGTCGGTCCGGATCCAGGTGCGGGTGCGGCCGGGGCGGCGCGCGGGGTCGGTGCGGAACTGGAGGCCGCGGATGTACCCGCCCTCCCACGTGTCGGTGCCCGCCCACGGCTCCAGCTCGTCCGGACCGGGCATCGGGTCGAGCTCGACCCCGGCGACGTCGGTGGAGTCGTGCCGCGTCAGGCGCCAGGCCTCGGCCCGCACGACCGGACGCTCGTCGACGCTGAGCACCGCCTCGACGAGCTCGATGGTGCGACCGGGCCGGGTGGTGCGCACCTCGACCCGGCTCGGTCGGGCCGGGATCATGCCGAGGATGTCGTAGGAGATGCGGGCCAGCTGCAGGTCCTCGCGCGGCTCGTGCCGGTCGATGGCGTGCGCGATGACCCCGCTGACGGGAGCCATGTGCTGCTCGTCGTCGCGCCAGGCGCCCTGGGTGTGGACGGTGGGGGCGTAGAGGTCGTCGCCGAGCCGCGTGTAGAACGCCGGCGTCGTGCGGTCGAGGGCGAAGGGCTGGTCGGTCTGCTCGCAGGTCTCGCTCGTCACGCCTACACCCTAGGAAGACGCGTCCGCGGTCTCGGTCGTCGGGTCGGTGGTGAGCCCCAGGCCGAGGTCGACCATCGTCACGAGGCGCGGGGCCAGCTCGGTGATGGCGCTCGCGGGCAGGTCGCGCAGGGGCCCTTCGAGGGCGAGCATCGCCATGCCGTGCACCGCCGACCAGGCCAGCAGCTCGGCACCGGGCCGCTGCGCCTCGGACAGGACGCCGGTGTCGACCATGGCGTCGAGCGACTCGGCGAGCAGCTGGAACGGGGTGCGCCCGGCGCGTCCGGCCGCCTCGGGCGAGGCGGCGCGGGACAGGTCGACGGGCACGGCGAAGGCGGTGCGGAACAGCCCGGGCTCGTCCATCGCGAACCGGAGGTAGCCGACGCCGACGGCGCGGAACCGGGCGCGCGCCCGGGCCCCGGCGTCGAGGCCGGGGTCGACGGCGTCCATCGTGTCGCTGATGACGTCGGCGGCGCGGGCCTGCGCGAGGGACACGACGTGGCCGAGGAGGGCGTCGCGGTCGGCGAAGTGCCGGTAGGCGGCGTTGGCCGAGACGCCGACCCGACGCGTCGCCTCGCGGAGCACGACGGCATCGGGGCCGCCCTCCTGCGCGAGCTCGAGACCGGCGTCGAGGAGGGCGTGGCGCAGGTCCCCGTGGTGGTAGGTCGCCCGCGCGGTGCTCACCGCCCCATCATGGCCCGATCCGGACCGCTGTGCGGCACGCGTCCGGCCCCCGACGCGCCGACGCGCACCGACGACCGTTGCCGCGCGCTGGTCGCCGACACGCCGCGCAGACGCCGCGACACGCCGGTGAGCGCGCCGACGCGTCGACCAACGGTCGCCGGGAGGAGCCGGCCCTTCAGAAGCCGAACCGGCGGGCGGTCTCCCGGACGGCCTCGGCGGAGCGGCGCAGGCCGGCCAGCTCGGCGTCGGTCATCGGCACCTCGACCCGGTCGCCGACGCCACCGGCATGCACGATCGCCGGCACGGACAGGCACACGTCGCTGACACCGAGGTAGTCGGTGAGCCGGCTCGACACCGGCAGGATGCGCCGCTCGTCGTAGACGAGGGCCTCGACGATGCGGGTCGCGGCCAGGCCGATGGCGTAGTTCGTGGCCCCCTTGCCCTCGATGATCCGGTAGGCCGACTGCACGACGTCCTGGGCGATGCGGTCGCGGGACGCCTCGTCGAGGGCCGGCCGCCCGTCGGGCCCGGGCCAGGCCAGGAGCGGCACCGAGCCGACCGTCGCCGAGGACCACACGGGCAGCTCGGAGTCGCCGTGCTCGCCGACGACGTACGCGTGCACGCTCTGGGCCGCGACACCGAGGTGCTCGGCGAGCAGGAACCGCAGCCGCGAGGAGTCGAGCACCGTGCCCGAGCCGAAGAGCTGCGCGTCGGGCAGCCCCGACACCTGCAGCGCCGCCCACGTGACGACGTCGACGGGGTTGGTCACCATGACGTGCACGGCGTCGGGCGCGACCTCGACGAGCCGGGGCAGCAGGGAGCGGACGATGCCGATGGTCGAGGCCGCGAGGTCGAGCCGCGACTGGCCCGGCTTCTGCTTGGCCCCGGCCGTGAAGACGACGACGTCGCAGTCGGCGAGCACCGCGACGTCGTCGGAGCCGACGACGTGCGCCATCGGTACGAACTGGATGCCGTGGCTGAGGTCGAGCGCCTCCGCCTGCACCTTCTTGGCGTCGATGTCGAAGAGGGCGACGGTCTGAGCGGTCCCGCGCATCAGGGCGGCGTAGGCCAGCGTGGCCCCGACGGCACCGGCGCCGACGATGCCGAGGCGCGTCGTACGTCGCGCGGCGGGCGTCGGAGCGGAGGGGGTGGGGGACGGCGGCATCGTGCTCAACGGGACTCCCGGGATCGGCTGGTCGGCGATGCGTGTCCCTCGCAAGGCTAGCCAGGGGAACCCGGGTCGTCAGGCGGTGCGCGCGGACTGTGCGACGCTGTCCGGATGGTGGTTGCCCGCGAGGTCGTGGACGCCGTGCGCGGTGCCCGCCGCCTCGTCGTCGTGACCGGTGCCGGGATGTCCGCCGAGAGCGGCGTGCCGACCTTCCGCGATGCCCAGACCGGTCTCTGGGAGCAGTACCAGCCCGAGGACCTCGCCACCGTCGAGGCCTGGGAGCGCGACCCGGCGTTCGTGTGGGCCTGGTACCTGTGGCGCTTCGAGCGGGTCCGGCACGTCGAGCCGAACGCCGGCCACCGGGCCGTCGCGGCGCTCACCGGCGTCCCGGGCGTCGAGGCGGTCACCGTCGTCACGCAGAACGTCGACGACCTGCACGAGCGCGGTGGCAGCGACGACGTCGTGCACCTGCACGGGGCGCTGTCGAGGTTCAGGTGCGCGTCGTGCGCAACCCCCTACGACGCGCCGGTTGCGCTGCCGCACAGCGAGACCCAGCGCATCGACCCGCCGAGGTGCGACGCGTGCGGCGGGCTCGTGCGACCCGGCGTCGTGTGGTTCGGCGAGGTGCTGCCGCAGGACGCCTGGGAGCGCGGGCTGGCTGCAGTGGAGGCCGCCGACGTCGTGCTCGTCGTCGGCACGTCGGGCATCGTGCACCCGGCCGCGGGCCTGCCGGTCGTGGCCCGCGGCGCCGGAGCAGTGGTCATCGAGGTCAACCCGCTCGACACCGACGTGTCGGATGTCGCGCACCACCGCGTCCGCGAGACGGCGGCCGTCGCGCTGCCGGCCCTCGTGGAGGCGCTGCTGCGCGGCTAGCCCGGCGCGCCCTGGCCGCGGACAGCGTTGCGGCTCAGGCGAAGAGCTCCTCCAGGCAGGCCCGGAACATCGAGGTGTGCGCGTCGACGTCGGCGGCCGTCGTGTCGGGGCACATGAGGGCCATGTTGTGGAACGGCGTCAGGAGGATGCCGCGGTTGAGGGCGTGGAGGTGCAGGTACTGCTGGAGGTCGAAGTCGTCGGAGTCGTGCGCCTCCTGGCCGTTGCGAGACGGCTGCCTCGAGAAGTTGTACTCGGCCCGGGCGCCGAGGCGCGTCACGTGCCAGTCGGCACCGACGGCGTCGATGCCGGCCTGCACGCCGTCGGCCCACGCGTCGGCGAGCGGCACCATGTGCTCGAACGCGGCCGGCGTCATGACCTGCTCGAGCGTCGCCTTCATCGCGGCCATCGACAGCCCGTTCCCGGCGAGCGTGCCGCCGATGCCGCCCACGTCGATGTCCTCGAGGTCGACCGAGCGGGCGATGCGGTCGGCGACGTCCTGCGTGAAACCGAAGGTGCCGCAAGGGATCCCGCCACCGATCGACTTGCCGATGACGAGCAGGTCGGGCTCGAGGTCGTGGGCGCCGGTGTAGCCACCGGGACCGGCGCAGATGGTGTGGGTCTCGTCGTTGATGAGCAGTGCGCCGTACTTGGTCGCGAGGTCGCGGACACCGGTGTTGTAGCCGTCGTCGGGCAGCACGATGCCGATGTTCGTCAGCGCCGGCTCGACGAGGATCGCCGCGACGTCGCCGTGCGAGAGGGCCTTCTCGAGGGCGTCGAGGTCGTTGAACTCGACGACGCGCGTCGTCTCGGCCGTGTCGACCGGGGCGCCGATGTTGTGCCGGCGGTCGACGGTGGTGCCGCCCTCGCCGATCGTCGCGAAGGCCTCGTCGACCGACCCGTGGTAGCAGTAGTTGTGCACGACGATCTTGGACCGGCCGGTCAGGTGGCGCGCGTAGCGGATGGCGTGCCGGTTGGCGTCGGTGGCCGTCAGGGTGAACTGCCAGTACGGCAGGCCGAAGCGGTCGGCCAGGTTGCCCGAGACGGCGATGGCGTCCTCGGTCGGGAGCATCGTCGTGATGCCGCGCGCGAGCTGCCGGGTCACCGCCTCGACGGTCGGCGCCGGCGAGTGGCCCATCATCGCGCCGGTGTCGCCGAGGCAGAGGTCGACGTGGTCGATGCCGTCGACGCACGTGAAGTGGGCCCCCGCCGCGCGGTCGACGAACACCGGGAAGTCACCGGGCCACTTGACCATCCAGCTCATCGGGACGCCGCCGGGCATGTGGGCGCGGGCCCGCTCGGCGAGGTCGCGCGAGCGGGGGCGGGCGGCGGTGAAGGCCTCCCGCTCGCGAGCGTGCAGGTCGGCGAGGCGGGCGCGGTCGACGGTGCTCATGTCCGCATGATGCCGCGTCGCACGGATCTGCGGAAGAGGTTGTCAGGATCGATTCCACCTACGGAATCCGTAGGTACTGGAACCCGATTCCAATGAGATGGGCTGCTCGCAGGGCTTGCACGAACAGGTCGCCGTGGCATGATCCCGGCATGCTACCGAGCGGTTACCGGGGCCTGAGCCTGTGGCACGACACGTGCGACGACGACTTCACACCGCGCCCGCCCCTGCCCGGCGACCTCGACGTCGACGTCGCCGTCGTCGGGGCCGGCTACACCGGGCTGTGGACCGCCTACCACCTCGTCGCGGCCGACCCCGCCCTGCGCGTCGCCGTGCTCGAGAAGGAGGTGGCCGGCTTCGGGGCCTCCGGGCGCAACGGCGGCTGGTGCTCGGCGCTCTTCCCCGCCTCGCTGCACCGGATGGCCGCCGAGCGCGGCCGCGACGCCGCGGTCCGCATGCAGCGACGGCTGCACGACACGGTGGCGGAGGTGGGCCGCATCGCCACCGAGGAGGGCATCGACTGCCACTTCGACCAGGGCGGCTACGTGTCGGTGGCCCGCAACCCCGCGCAGCTCGAGCGGATCCGCGCCGAGGTGGCCGAGAGCCGCGAGTGGGGTTTCGGCGACGACGACCTGCGCCTGCTCGACGTGGACGAGGTGTCCGACCACGTGCGCATCGGCGACGCGCTCGGCGGCGCGTGGAGCCCGCACTGTGCGGCCCTGCACCCGGCCCGGCTCGTGCGCGGGCTCGCCCGGGCCGTCGAGCGACGCGGCGTCGTCGTGCACGAACGGACACCGGCCACCGGCGTCGGTGCCCGTCGCGTCGTCACCCCGAACGGGACCGTGCGCGCCGAGCACGTCGTGCTCGCCACCGAGGGCTACACCCCGACCGTGGCCGGCCGCCGCCGCGCCATCGCGCCGGTGTACTCGCTCATGACCGCCACCGAGCCGTTGCCGGCCGACGTCTGGGAACGCATCGGCCTCGAACGCCGCGCCACCTTCGCCGACAACCGGCACCTGACCATCTACGGCCAGCGCACCCGTGACGGCCGGATCGCGTTCGGCGGCAGGGGTGCCCCGTACCACTACGCCTCGAAGGTCTCGCCGGCCTACGACCGCGACGAACGCGTCCACACGCGGTTGCGCACCATCCTCACCGAGCTGTTCCCGGCGCTCGACGGGGTCGCCTTCACGCACTCCTGGGGCGGCAACCTCGGGGTGCCGCGTGACTGGTTCCCGTCGGTGCGCCACGACCGGCACACCGGACTGGCCTTCGCGGGCGGCTATGTCGGCGACGGCGTGGCCACGTCGGCCCTCGCCGGCCGGACGCTCGCGGCGATGATCCGCGGAGAGGACCCCGAGGACCTCGCGGGCCTTCCGTGGGCCGGGCGCACCTCGCGCAACTGGGAGCCGGAGCCGCTGCGCTGGCTCGGCGTCAACGCCGTCACGGCCCTCATGACCTCGGCCGACTGGTCGGAGCGGCGCACCGGGCGCCCGTCCCGGGCCGCGTCCGCCTTCTGGTCGGCGATCGGCCAGTGAGGCCGGCTCAGCCGGCGACGAAGACGCCCTCGCGCAGCACCGGGACGACGCCCGACGCGTCGAGCTCGGCGCCCACGACGACGTCGTCGGCGTAGCCCTTCGCCTCGAGCTCGCGACCGCTCGAGCAGGCGTGCAGGTCGGCCTCGACGGACCCGGCCACGGCGTCCCAGGCGGCCACCGCGACGCGCGCCTCGGGGCTGAGCAGCAGGGGGCCGGCGCGGTGCTCGAGGAGGCGCGCGAACGCGTCGGCGACGGCGCCGACACCCCAGAGGTCCTCGACCGCGGGGCGCAGCGACCCGTCGGGCCACCGCTCGCCGGCGGGCACGAGGAGCACGACGGGCGGCCGGTTGGGGCTCGCGGTGAACCGGGCCGCGAGGTGGCGGGCCACGGCGCTCCGGTTGCGCAGGCAGGCCGCGACGACCTCCGCGCCGGCCTCGGCGAGACCGGCGCAGACGGTCGACCCGTTCGGGGAGGGCAGGACGAGGTCGGTCAGGCCCTCGGCGTCGCGGATCGACCCCGGGGACAGGCTCACCCGGCCGTGCGCGTCGCCCCCCCGCCCCGTCGGACCGCCCAGCCGAGCCCGCGGCTGGGCCAGCACGGCGCCGTGCGCGTCCGCGAACGCAGCAGCCGAGGCGTCGTTCCACCGGTAGGGCCGGACGCGCACGCCCCGGTCCACGCCGACCGACACGCACGTCGTGAAGCTGAGCACGTCGGCCACGACGGCAACGACGTCGGAGCCGGCGTCGCGCGCGTGGCCTGCCAGGGCCACCGACGCGTCCGGGCCCCACTCGAGGCGGACGAGGTGCCGGTCCTGGCTGTGCCATGCCTCCATGACGGCCACGCTAGCCGGACGCGATGCGTGGCGCCGACGCCGGATCCGCGACCTCGTGGGCCTTGGACGTCGCGGTGTGCGTGGGCGGCGGGTACCGGGGGAGGTGCTCGTCGGCGGCGCGCTTGACGGCGAGCACGCCCCCGGCGACGAGCAGCACCGAGGCCACGAGGGTCACCACGACGGCGCGGCGCGCAGACGGCTGCTGGCCGGTGTGAGGTGCCACCCACGGACCTTTCGACGGATGAGCCCGCCGGCGACGCGTGGCGGACGGAGCCACACCCTACGGCGGCGGGAGCCCCGGTGGGGTGGTGCGGCTCAGCCGCCGAAGTCCTGGGTCCAGTACACGCCGTAGGGGCCACCGGTGGCGACGCCGACGCCGATGGCGGTGTAGCGGCAGTCGAGGATGTTGGCGCGGTGGCCCGGGCTCTTCATCCACGCGGTCATGACGGCGCTCGGCGTGCGGTAGCCGGCGGCGATGTTCTCGCCGAGGCGCCGGCCGGTGTAGCCCTGCGCGCGGATCCGGTCGACGAACGTGCGCCCGTCGAGGCTCGTGTGCGAGAAGTACCGGCGCCTGGCCATGTCGGCCGAGTGTGCGAGAGCGGCCCGCTGGAGCCGGGCGTCGACGCGCAGCGCCCGGCAGCCGACCTTGGCCCGCTGGGCGTTGACGAGCGTCAGAACCTGCTGGGCCGGCGTCGGGGTGGCGGCGCCCGAGGCGTCGGCCGTGACGAGGAGGCCGGAGACGGCGAGGCCGACGGCGGCCGCGCCCGTAACGAGTCGTGAAGGGAGGGAGTGACGGCGCATCGATGCCCCTTTTCCGGCTTTTGTCCGCTTCTGCCGGCACCACCGTAGGTCGCCCCGGGCAGCGGCGGACCGGAATCGGGCGAACCCGCCGCCCTCAGGCCCGATCCGCGCTCAGGGCCCGTCGAGCCGGGCGACGAGCCGCGCCGGGGCCGTGCGCCGGTACGAGGCGTCGACGAGCTCGCCGACCTCGTCCCAGTCGACGCCGCCCACGCCGTTCGCGTGGCGCAGGTCGAGCATGAGCCAGCCGTAGGGGCCGTAGTAGCCCGGCACGACGAACCGCTCGTCCTCGAGCAGCGCGGGCCGGTCGGTCTCCTCGGGCAGGACGAGCAGGGCCTGGCGGTAGGGCTCGGGGTCGTGGTCGCCCTTGATCACCCCGCCGTAGATGGCGAACACCTTGCGGGTGTAGAAGTTCGGTCGGCCGTGCGACACCTTCTCGTCGGCACCGGGCAGCGCGAGGCAGATGGTGCGCAGCCGGGTCAGGTACGGGTCGGCGTCCTCGTACATCGTCGGGTGGGCCATGGACCCACCGTAGGCGCCGGTCAGCGCCCGCAGGCGCCTCCGCACCCGCCCGCTCCGCAGCCACCGCCGCAGCCGGCGCCGGCAGCGGCCGGCTCGCGGGCGTCGTCGCGGTGCTCCCAGGCCGTGCGCAGGGCCTCGGCGAACACCTCGACCGGCTGGGCGCCGGAGACCCCGTAGCGGCGGTCGAGGACGAAGAAGGGCACCGACTCGATGCCGAGCATCTTCGCCGTGGCCTCGTCGCTGCGCACGTGGTTGCCGTAGTCGTCGGACTCGAGCATGGCGCGGACGGCCTCGGGGTCGAGGCCGAACTCGGCGGCGAGACGCACCAGGGTCTCGCGTTCACCGACGGCCAGGCCGTCGGTGAAGTAGGCGCGCATCAGGCGCTCGTGCGCGGCGTCGGCGAGGCCGTGCTCGGCGGCCAGGTGCACGACGCGGTGGGCGTCGAAGGTGTTGCCGTACCGGGCCTGCTCCCAGTTGAACTCGAGCCCGACGCTGGCGGCCGCCGTCGCGAGCGAGCGGTGCTGCTCGACGGCCTGCTCGCGGGAGATGCCGTACTTGCCGGCGACGAGGTCGACGAGCGGTGCGTCGGACACGGGCTCGGCACCGCGGTCCAGCTCGAAGCTGTGCCAGCGGACGGTCACCTCGTCGGCGTGCTCGAAACCGGCGAGCGCCGCCTCGAGGCGACGCTTGCCGACGTAGCAGAACGGGCACACGATGTCCGACCAGATGTCGATCTCCACGGTCGTGCAACCTACCCCGGCGCCGGTCTCTTCCCCGCATCGCGGGCGGGAACGTCAGACGGCCGAGGCCCGGGCCACGCTGCGCACGACCGCCGCGGCGCACTCGGCCGGCCGGGTCTCGGGCAGCCAGTGCCCGGCGTCGAGCTCGACGAGCTCGTACGGTGCCTCGACGTGCTCGGCGGTGAGGTGCGCGGCGTCCGGGCCGAGGAACGGGTCGTCCCGGCCCCAGACGTAGGTCGTCGGGACCCGGACCCGGTGGGCCGGCACCGACGAGCGTCGCGCGGCGCGGTACCAGCCGATCGGCCCGGCGATGGCCGCCGGGGTGGCGAGCGCCCGGGCGTAGCGGCGACGGTCGGCCTCGGGCAGCCCGCTGCGGCGCATGAGCGGCTCGAAGCGTCGGGCCATGACCTGCTCGGGCAGCGCCGGCAGCTGGAAGGCGGCCATGTACCAGGAGCGTCGACGCTGGTCCCAGCCGCCGCGCCAGGCCCGACCGAGGGCGGCGGGGTGCGGGGTCGACAGCGCGGTCAGCGACGCCACTCGCGTCGCGTGGTTGCCCGCGAGCAGCCACGCGATGCCGCCGCCCCAATCGTGCCCGACGACGTGGACGCGCTCGCGGCCGGACGCGTCGACGAGCGCGAGCACGTCGGCGACGAGCTCCTCGAGGCGGTAGGCGTCGACGCCGGTGGGCCGGGCTCCGGGGGAGTAGCCGCGCTGGTCGGGGGCGAGGGTGCGCAGCCCGGCCTCGTGCAACAGGGGCGCGACGGCCTGCCAGCTCGTGCGGTCGGTGGGGAAGCCGTGCAGGAGGACGACGACGTCGCCGCCGAGCGGGCCGTCGTCGTCGACGTCGAACCGCAGACCGTCGCGGACGAAGGTGTGGATGCGCTGGTCGTCGCGGCTCACCCGTCCATCCTGCCCCGGCGGCCGGCACCCGGCGCGTCGGGCGGCTCAGGGACGGGTCAGGGACAAACCCGAGGCGGGGCTGCCCACCTCGGAAATACGCTGGATCCGTGGCCGACGTCTCCCGTGACCTGCGACCGGTCCGCCGGTGGTGGCACCTGTCGCGTACCGGCCTGCTCTTCGGCGCCGCCTACTTCCTCATCTCGATGTCGCCGAGCCTGCTCCCGCGCACCTGGTACTACCAGGGCCTCATCAGCGGCCTGTGCGCGTCGGTCGGCTACGCGCTCGGCGTCCTCGTCGCCTGGTTGGTCCGCAGCGTCGCGCGGCTCATCGACCTGCAGGTCCACGTCAGCGGCGAGGCCCAGCACTGGCTCCGGATCGCGGCGCCGGTGTTCGGGGTCGTCGCGGTCATCGGGATCACCGTGGCCAACGTGCGGTCGCAGGCCCGCACCGCGGCGGTCGTGCGCCTGGCACCGCTCGACCCCCTCGACTGGGTCCTCGCCCTCGCCCTCGCCGCGGCCATCGCCGTGCTCTTCCTCGCCATCGCCCGCGGGCTGCGCGGCATGACGCACGGCCTGGCCGAGGCTGCCGGGCACGTGCTGCCCAAGGCCGTCGCGTCGATGATCGCCGTCGTCGTCGTGGCCACGGCCACTGCGTGGGTCACCGACAGCGTCCTGCTCCACCGCGGGCTCGACGCATTCGCCGCGGTCGCCGCCAAGGTCAACGCCGAGTCCCCGACGAACCGTCCGGCGCCGCGCTCGAGCCTGGTGTCCGGCGGCCCGGGGTCGTACGAGACGTACGCCAGCCTCGGCTACCAGGGGCAGATGTTCGTCACGAGCGCGCCCACGGCCCAGCAGATCTCGGCGGCCACCGGGCGCGACGCCATCGAGCCGATCCGGGTCTACGCCGGTCGCACCGGTGACCGCACCATCGACGACGTCGCCGATGCCGTCGTGCGCGAGCTGCGTCGCACCGGGGGCTTCGACCGGAAGGTCCTCGCCGTCATCACGACGACCGGCACCGGGTGGGTCGACGACTGGTCGGCGCAGTCGATCGAGTACCTGAGCAACGGCGACTCCGCCATCGCGGCGATGCAGTACTCGTTCCTGCCGAGCGCGCTCGCCATCCTCACCGACCGCGACACCCCCCGGCAGGCCGGTACGGCCCTCTTCGACAAGGTCTACGCGGTGTGGAAGACCCTCCCGGCGGGGCACCGGCCACAGCTCGTCGTCGGCGGCGAGTCCCTCGGGTCCTACGGCGGGCAGGGCGCCTTCCGCGACGAGGCCGACATGCTCGCCCGCGCCCAGGGCGGCGTCTGGGTCGGCACCCCGAGCTTCACCGGCATCGCCGCGAGCCTGACCGCCCGGCGCAACGAGGGCTCGCCCGAGATCGTCCCGGTCGTCGACGACGGCCTGCACGTCCGGTTCGCGGCCAGTGGCGACGAGCTGACCCACGACTACTACGGGCGTCCGTACGGTGCCTGGGACTTCCCGCGGTTCGTCTACGCCCAGCACCCGTCCGACCCCGTCGTCTGGTGGAATCCGGCGCTGCTCGGCGAGCAGCCCGACTGGCTGCGCGAGCCGCGTGGGCGGGACGTCAACCCGGACGTCACGTGGATCCCGTTCGCCACCTTCTGGCAGCTGACGACCGACATGGCCGTCGGGCACGACCCGCCCGACGGGTTCGGACACCGGTACGGCGCCGAGCTCGTGCCCGCCTGGGGGTCGGTCCTCGGCGGGTCGCCGACCGACGACTACTCCCGCCTCATCGCGGGCATCGAGAAGACCGTCAACCGCGTGGCCTGACCCGTCGGGGGCGCGGCGGGCGCCCTAGCGTCCGGGGTCACCGTCCCCGGGGGGGACGCATCGTTCCTCCTCACGCACTGCTCCCACCACGGGAGCAGGTGGTGAGCGTCCGGGGTCACCGTCCCCGGAGGAGGGACGCATCGTTCTTCCTCACGCACTGCTCCCGCCACGGGAGCAGCACGCGAGGTTCACGGGGTGCGGTCGCCCGGGCCGTCGAGGCCGAAGCGGGCCACGTGGTGCCAGACCCGCTTGAGCGTCTGCGGGTCGTGCTCGCCCGTCGCGGCGGCCTCGCCGACGATGCGTGGGGTCAGCAGGCCCGCAACGGCGACGCGCTCGCCGAGGGCGACCACCTCGGGCCCGCGGTAGTCCGGATGGGCCCGCAGCACCTCGACCGGCAGGCGGTAGCCGACGTGCCACTCGAGCGGCACCCCGAGGTGGGCCGCGTCCTCCTCGACACGGGTCCCACGGAACGACGGGTCGAGCACGAGGGCCTCGACGTCGCGGCGCACGTCGACGACGCCGTGGACGTGTGCCTCGACGTAGTCGTCGAGCAGGTCGTGGCCCCATGCAGCAGACGTCGACGCCGTGGCGTCGGCGAGCGCGAACGCGTCGGCGGTCCCGAACAGCATGGGCTCGAAGACGCTGTCGGGGAAGCAGAACGTCGTGCGGCGCAGGGTGGGTGCCGCCAGCCGGAGATGGCTCGAGCCGAAGCGCGGCGCGGCGCCGTTGGGGCGACGGTGCACGTCGAGGGCGCCGTACCGCGGCCGGAGCGCGTCCTCGGCGGTGTCGTAGGCGCCGCCGAAGATCCGGCTCTCCCAGCGCCACCGGTCACCGCCGGGGTGGGCGGTGAGCCCACCGTTGCTCGAGCGCGTCTCGAACTGCGAGCGGTAGACGCCGTCGTCGGCCAGCCGGGCCAGCACCGTCCGACCGTGCGTGACGCCCTCGAGGCGCTCCGGGTGGAAGTTGAGCGTGACGCGTAGCGACGGGTCGAGAGCGGGGCCGGCCGCGTGGCCGCGCACGTGCGCGACGGCCCGGCGCACGGCGTCGGGCAGGACTGGTCGGTCCATGCGGTGATGCCTCCTCGAAGGGGGTGGGCCAGGTCGGCTGCCACTCTGGCACGGCGAAGGTGCGACGATGCGCGTGTGTCGGCGAGCGCGGTGTACCTCATCCTCGGGCTCGCACTGCTGCTCGCCGCCGTGCTGCCGACGGCGCTCGAGCGGTACGCCGTGTCGGCACCCATGGTGCTGCTCGCGCTCGGCGCCGTCATCGGCCTGCTGCCGATGCCCGAGGGCCTCGTCCTCGACACCGTCGAGATCCGCCCCCAGATCGAACACGTCACCGAGCTGACCGTCCTCGTCGCCCTCATGGGGGTCGGCCTGGCCCTGGACCGTCCGCTCAGCCTGCGTGACCGCGGCTCCTGGCGGCGCTGGTCCCCGACGTGGCGGCTGCTCGTCGTCGCGATGCCGGTGACCATCGTGGGGGTGGCCCTGCTCGGTGGGGCCCTCGGCCTCGCGCCGGCCGCAGCACTGCTGCTCGGCGCGGCCCTGTCGCCGACCGACCCGGTGCTCGCCGGCGACGTGCAGGTCGGCGGCCCGCACGTCGACGCGGACGCCGAGGGGCTCGAAGAGGTCGACGAGGCCGACGAGGTGCGTTTCGCGCTGACCTCGGAGGCCGGCCTCAACGACGGGCTCGCGTTCCCCTTCGTGCACGCCGCGGTCTTCCTCGCGACGCTCGGCCCGGTCGGCGCGTGGATCGGCGGCTGGCTGGCGTGGGACCTCGTCGGCAAGCTCGCGATCGCCGTCGCGGTGGGCGTGGCCGTCGGGTGGCTGCTCGCCAAGGTCGCGTTCCGCTCGCCGCGGCGCTCGCTGCGCCTCGCCGAGCAGGGGGAGCCGCTGCTCGCGATCGCCGCCCTCGTCACGACGTACGGGCTCTGCGAGGTGGTCGGGGGCTACGGGTTCGTCGCGGTCTTCGCCTGCGGCATGACGATCCGCGCGGCCGAGCGCGGTCACGAGTACCACCGGGCGATGCACGAGGTCGTCTCCCGCCTCGAGCGGCTGCTCACCCTCGTCGTCCTCATGCTGCTCGGGATGGCGATGACGAACGGGATGCTGTCGGCCCTCGACTGGCGCGGCGTGGTCGTCGCCGTCGCGCTCGTGCTCGTCATCCGTCCGGTCGCCGGATGGCTCGCCCTCTCGGTGCGTGCCCGGTCCGTCGACGAGCCGGGCGGCCTCGAACCGGCGGAGCGACGCGCGACCGCGTTCTTCGGGGTCCGCGGCATCGGCACCCTCTACTACCTCGCCTGGGCGGCCGGCCAGCACGCCTTCCCGGAGGAGCGCTGGCTCTGGGCCACGGTGGCGGCGACGATCGCCCTGTCGGTCCTCGTGCACGGCGTCCTCGCGACGCCGGTGCTGCGCCGCCTCGAGGTGCGGCGGGAGGCCAGGGCCTGACGCGTCGGGGATGCCTTCGTGCGGGGTCCTGCCGCCGCCCAGCCGCGCCTGATAGGACGGGTCCATGGGCACGATGACCGACTTCCCCGAGCACGAGCTGTCCGCCTACCGCGCCGACCCCGAGGGTGAGCCGCGTGGCGCGGTCGTCGTCATCCAGGAGATCTGGGGCCTGACCGAGCACATCACCGGCGTCGCCGACCGGTTCGCCGCCGAGGGCTACGTGGCCGTGGCCCCCGACCTGCTGGCCCACGTCGGCCTCACCAGCGAGGTGGGCGGCCGCATCTTCGCCCTCAACAACAGCGCGAGCGAGCAGGACCGCCTGGCCGCCCAGCCGCAGCTGCGCGAGGCGACGACGCCGGCGCGGCAGCCGGAGTTCGCGGCGTGGGCCGTCCCCGCGCTGCGCGCCGTCGTCGACGCGCTCGCGGGCGAGCCGGGCATCGACGGACGCGTCGGCGTCGTGGGGTTCTGCTTCGGCGGCACGTACGCCTTCGCCCTCGCGGCCGCCGACGAGCGCGTCCGGGCCGCGGTCCCGTTCTACGGCACCTTCCCCGAGCAGGCCGACCCGGCGACCATCGCCTGCCCCGTGCTGGCCCTCTACGGCGAGGACGACCACCGGATCACCGACGGGGTCCCCGAGCTGGAGACACGCATGGGCGAGAGCGGCGTCGACTTCACGGCGCGCGTCTACCACGGCGTCGGGCACGCCTTCTTCAACGACGACGCCCCGTCGCGGTACAACGCCGACGTCGCGGCGGACGCGTGGCAGCGCACCCTGGCCTTCCTCGAGGAGCACGTCAGCGGCTGAGCTTTCGGACGCCCGGTCCGCGACGGTCTACCGGCCGTTCCCCGCCCGACGGGGTGCGGCAGAGGGTATGCCTGTCTCCATGACTCCCTCGTCGATCGGCACCACCGAGCCCGCGCTGAGCGCCCCGACGGAGTCGGGCACCCTCGACCCTGCGTCCCCGCTGGTCCTCGGGCCGATGCTGCGCTACGCCGGCGAGACCGAGGCGACGGTGTGGGTCGAGACCGCCGGGCGTGCGACCGTCACGGTCCGGGCCGACGGCCGTGTCTGGTCGGCGCCGACGTTCGTCGTCCAGGGCCACCACTACGCGCTCGTCGTCGTCGACGGCCTCGAGGCGGGCGGCGCGTGGGAGTACACCGTCGACGTCGACGAGGACCGGGTGTGGCCGCCGGACGACGGCCGGTTCCCCGCGCCACGGATCCGCACCCTCGACCGCTCCCGACCCACCCGCCTGCTCTTCGGGTCGTGCCGCACGAGCGTGCCCCACGACGCCGAGGGCAACGCGTCCAACGGCGTCGACGCGCTGCGCACCCTCGCGCTCGCCCTCGCCGAGGGCGCCGAGGACTGGCCCGACCTCGTCGCCTTCCTCGGCGACCAGGTGTACGCCGACGAGACCTCGGAGGCGATGCGCGAGTTCATCGCGTCGCGGCGCTCGCTCGAGGAACCGCCCGGCGAGGAGATCAAGGACTACGAGGAGTACTGCCACCTCTACCGGCTCGCCTGGTCGGACGAGGCGAACCGCTGGTTCTTCTCGACCGTGCCCAGCTGCATGATCTTCGACGACCACGACATCCGCGACGACTGGAACACCTCGTGGTCCTGGCACGAGGAGATCAACCGGACGCCGTGGTGGCACGAGCGGCTCATGGGCGGCCTCGCGTCGTACTGGGTGTACCAGCACATCGGCAACCTCTCGCCGGCCGAGCTCGCGGAGGACGAGGTCTATGCGGCCGTCCTCGCCGCCGAGGCGTTCGGCGGGGAGGAGCTCGACCTCACCGAGCCGCTCTTCGACCTCGTCCGACGCGTCGACCGGCACCCCGAGGTGTACCGCTGGAGCTACCGGCGCGACCTCGGCGACTCGCGCCTCGTCGTCGTGGACTCGCGCGCCGCCCGCGTCCTCGAGCCGGAGCGCCGCTCGATGCTCGACGCCGACGAGGAGAGCTGGCTCGACGCGCAGCTGACCGGCGACGTCGACCACCTGCTCATCGGCACGTCGCTGCCCTTCCTCCTTCCGCCGGGCCTGCACGACTTCGAGGCGATCGACGAGACCCTCGCGAGCAGCGGGGCGCACAACCGTGTCGTCGCCGGGCTCGCCGAGAAGAGCCGCCAGTCGATCGACCTCGAGCACTGGGCCGCCTTCAACGAGGGGTTCGTCGAGGTGTTCGACATGGTCATGGACGTGGCCCGCGGCAACCGGGGCCGGGCGCCCGGCTCGATCACCTTCCTGTCCGGGGACGTGCACAACTCCTACGTGGCCGAGGTCACCGACCCGGGCCGGTACGGCGCTCGGTCGCGGGTCGTCCAGGCCGTGTGCTCGCCGATCCGCAACCCGATGCCGCGGGGGATCCGCGTCATGATGTCGCTGTTCGCGCGCGGCCTCGTGCGTCCGATGCGGTTCCTCGCCGACCGCTCCGAGCGGGTGCCCGACCCGAAGTACCCGTGGACCGTCACCGACGGGCCGTGGTTCGACAACTGCCTCGCCGAGCTGACCGTCCAGGGCCGCGACCTCGCCATCGTCTGGCGGGGCGGCGTCGTGCGGGACGGCGACGACGCGCACCCACGGCTGACGACCGTGGGCAGCGTCCGGCTGCCCGCGCGGCCCTGAGGGGGCGACGTGGTCGACGAGCTGCACCGGCGGGTCACCATCGCGCAGAGGGCTGTCCGGGCCTGGGCAGCGCACCCGCACGTCACCGCCGTCCTCATCGGCGGGTCGGTGGCGCGCGGACGGGCCGACGCGCTGTCCGACATCGAGCTCGACGTGTACTGGGCGCAGCCGCCGACGGACGCCGACCGCCGGGCCGGCGTCGAGGGCGCCGGGTTCGCGCGCGTGTACGCCGAGGAGGACGAGCACGAGTGGGCCGACGGCGTCATGGTCGACGGCGTGAAGATCGACGTCAGCGGCTTCCTGGCGACGACGATCGACGGCTACCTCGACCGGGTTCTCGCCGGCGACACCGACGCCGAGCTGCAGGTGCGTGCCACCGCCGTGCTCGACGGCATCCCGCTGCACGGCCACGACGTCATCGAGGCCTGGCGCGGCCGCCTCGCCACCTACCCCGAGGCCCTGGCGGTGGCCCTCGTCGAGCAGGGCCTCGACCTGCGCTCGCGCGAGCGGCTCGAGATGCTCGCCGAGCGCGACGACGTCTTCCTGCTGCACCGCGACCTCGTCGACGACGTCCAGGGCGTGCTCGACGCGCTCTTCGGCCTCAACCGGGTCTGGATGCCGCACCCGTTCCACAAGTGGCTCGACTGGGAGGAGACCCTGCTCCCGCACCGGCCCGAGCGACTCGCCGAGCGAATCCGGGCCCTGCTCGTCGCGCCACCGCGCGAGGCCGTCGAGCTCGTGAGCGGGCTCGTCGACGACACCTACCGCCTTGCGGCACAGCAGGTCCCGGCAGCCGATCTCGAACCGCTCCGGGCTGCCTTCGAGCTGCGTCGCGTCACCGGCTGAGGGTCGCTCCGGGCAGGCGGGTGCTGTCGCGGAGCACGACGGTCGCCTCGAAGGGCACGGCCGACGCACCCTCGCCCGGGGCTGCGAGGGCGAGCCGGGCAGCCGCCGTGCCCATGCCGTGCAGGTCGAGGTGGACGGTGGTCAGCGACGGCGTCGTGTCGCGCAGCGTCTTGATGTCGTCGAAGCCGGCGACGCCGACGGCGTCGGGCACGGCCACGCCGCGGTCGCGGCAGGCTGCCAGCACGCCGAGGGCCATGACGTCGGAGACGGCGAGGATGCACAGGGGTCGGCCCCGGTCGAGGTCGACGCGGCCGAGGAGCCCGGCGGCGCCGGTGTAGGCGCCGTCGCGGGTGAAGTCGGTGTCGACGCGGGGGAGCAGCTCCACGGCGTCCGGCGCCCCGTCGGCGGCGAGC
>JAEWFB010000127.1 GCA_023389095.1 Actinomycetes bacterium | reverse complement strand
GCGTACGGTCGGGTGACGCGGCGCCGGCGCGGCTCGCCGCGCCAGGCGCAGGCCGGGAGCCCGGCCCGGGCGGGTGCGCGGCATCCGCATTCGGTACGGTCGGGGTCGTGACTGCTGCGCCTCGGACGACGATCGGTGTCTCGATTCCGATCCCGTCACCCCACGGCGAGTTCCTGGAGGCCCGCCGCGCGGCCTTCGGCGACGCCGAGGCCTCGAAGATCCCCGCGCACATCACCCTGCTGCCGCCGACGCCGGTCGACGCCGACGTGTACGCGTCCTTCCGCGAGCACTGCCTCGACGTCGCGGTCCGCCACGCCCCCTTCGAGGTCGTGCTCCGCGGCACCGGCACGTTCCGCCCGGTCTCCGACGTCGTCTTCATCCAGGTCGCCCGGGGCGTCTCGGCGTGCGAGGCACTGGAGAAGGAGCTGCGGTCGGGCCCGGTGTCGCGCACCCTCGACTTCTACTACCACCCGCACGTCACCGTGGCCCACAACGTGCCCGCGCCCGACCTCGACCGGGCCTTCGACGAGCTGGCCGGCTACTCGGTGCAGTTCACCGTCGAGGCTCTCCACCTCTACGAACAGGGTACGGACGAGGTGTGGCGGCCCGTCCACACCTACGCACTGTCTGGAGGGTGACCGGTGCCCGAGTGGCTGAAGCGGACGATCGACTGGCTCAAGTCCCTGCACGCCTACGAGTCCTGGCAACGCTTCAGCGCGGCCAACGGCAACCTGCTCGCCGCCGGCGTCGCCTACTTCGCCTTCTTCTCGGTGTTCCCGGCCGTCGCCCTCGCCTTCGCCATCTTCGGCTTCTTCCTGCAGGGCCGGCCCGACCTGCTCGCCGCGATCGCCGACACCCTCAACCAGATCCTCCCCGGCATGGTCAAGACGGCCGAGCACCCGAACGGGATCATCAGCATCCAGGCGCCATCGAGCCTGACCCTCACCGTCACCGGGATCGTCTCGTTCGTGACCCTGCTGCTCGCCGGGCTCGGCTGGGTGGGCGCGCTGCGCACCGGCATCCGCGGCATCTTCGGCTTCGACAAGTCCCCGGGCGGCATGGTGTGGAGCAAGGCCCGCGACCTGCTGGTCCTGGCCACCCTGGGCCTGGCCGTCGTCGTCTCGGCGGTCCTGACGAGCGCCGCCGGTGGGCTGGCCGAGCAGGTGGCCTCGTGGGTCGGTCTCGACGGCAACGGCGTCGTCGTGGCCCTGGCCGGCGTCGTCGTCGGGTTCTCCATCGACACCCTCATCATGGTGCTGCTGCTGCGGGTCCTGTCGGGGCTGGCCCTGCCCTGGGGCTCGGTGCGCGACGCGGCACTGCTCGGCGCCCTGGCGCTCACGGTCCTCAAGCTGCTCGGCGGGTGGCTCATCGGCCGGGCCACGGACAATCCCCTGCTCGGTGCCGTCGCGCTGTCGGTCGGCCTGCTCGTCTGGCTCAACCTCATCTCGCGCGTCGTCCTGCTGTCGGCCGCCTGGGCCGCGGGACGTGCCGACCTCAGCTACCTGGAGCCCGACGGGGCGCGCACCGGTCCGGCCCAGTTCGCCCGGCCGGCGTTCGTCGCGCCGGTGGGTGCCGGCAGCGACACCCGTCTGGTGCCCTACGGCGGCGCCGATCCGGAGGACCACGACGACGACCCCTTCCCGTCGTCGTCCGGTGTGTCGGGCGGCAGGGGGCCGGTGGCCGTCCCGTCGCGAGCCGTCGACCGGGCCAGCGTGGCCGCCGGGTTCGTCCTCGGCGGTTTCGCCGTGTTGGTCGCCGGAGCGGCCCGGCGGCTGCGTAAGGTGGCGGCACGCTGACCCGGGTGCCCGGGGACGGCCTCACCGGGGGAGAGGGTCCGACCGTGCAACCGCCGCAACAGGACGTGTACGTCGACAACGCGCGTCTCGACGTCGCACCGTTCGTGCCCTCGGGGGCTCGTACCGTGCTCGACGTCGGGTGTGGCTCAGGCGGTTTCGGCGTCACCCTGCGCAGCGCCCTCGGTCCGGAGGCCCGGGTCGTCGGCATCGAGGCCGTCGCCTCGCAAGCTGCGTCCGCGCGCGAGGGCCACGGTTTCGACGAGGTCGTCGAGGGCTACTTCCCCGACGCGCTCACCGGGCGTGACGAGCGCTTCGACGCCGTCTTCTTCAACGACGTCCTCGAGCACCTCGTCGACCCGTGGTCGGTGCTGCGCCAGGTGCCGCCCCTGCTGACCGACGGCGGCCTCGTCGTCGCGGCGATCCCGAGCATCCAGTACGCGCCCGTCGTGCTAAAGCTGCTCCGGGGGCGCTGGGACTACGTCGACCAGGGCACCCTCGACCGCACCCACCTGCGCTTCTTCACCCGGGCGACGATGGTCGAGATGTTCCACGACTGCGGCTACGAGGTCGTGTCCTGCGCCGGCGCCAACACGATGGGCCGGCGCTGGGCCGCGAGCGACTCCGCCCTGCTGCGCGCCGCCTCGCGCGTCGTTCCCCTGCCCTTCGGCGACATGGCGTACGTGCACTTCGTCGTCGTCGCCCGCCCCCGCCGCTGACGAACGCCCCCGCGCCCGAGGCCCCTCGCGCCCGGGCCCCTCGTTCCCGCCGCCCTTCCGTCGAGTGAGCACGCAACCTCACGCGTCACACGTCACGTCAGGGC
>JAEWFB010000096.1 GCA_023389095.1 Actinomycetes bacterium | reverse complement strand
ACGTCGTGCTCGGTCGCCTCGCGAGCCAGGCTGCGATCCTGCTCCGGGGCAAGCACAAGCCGCAGTTCGCGCCGCACGTCGACACCGGTGACTTCGTCATCATCATCAACGCCGACAAGGTCGCCCTGACCGGCGCCAAGCTCGAGCAGAAGAAGGCCTACCGCCACTCGGGCTTCCCGGGCGGTCTGCGCTCGACGTCCTACACCGAGCTGCTCGCCAAGAGCCCGGAGAAGGCCGTCGAGAAGGCGATCCGGGGCATGCTCCCGAAGAACTCGCTGGCCCGCCAGCAGCTGTCCAAGCTCAAGGTCTACCGCGGTGCCGAGCACCCGCACGCGGCCCAGCAGCCCGTCCCCTTCGAGATCACCCAGGTCGCGCAGTAAGGCCCGGCGCCGCCGCTGCTGCGTAGAAAGCGAACAGACACCGTGACTGACATCATCAACGAGGGCGTCCTCGACACCGACGAGCCCGAGCTCACCGAGTACACCTCCGAGTCCGACGGCTCGGTGGCCGGCGAGGCCAAGCGCGCCCGCCAGGTCTCGACGCCCGGCTCGGCCACCGGCCGCCGCAAGCAGGCCATCGCCCGCGTCCGTATCGTGCCGGGCACCGGTGAGTGGAAGATCAACGGCCGCGCCCTCGAGGACTACTTCCCGAACAAGGTGCACCAGCAGATCGTCCGCGAGCCGCTGACCATCCTCGAGCTCGAGGGCTCCTACGACGTGCTCGTCCGCGTGCACGGCGGTGGCCCCTCCGGCCAGGCCGGCGCGGTCCGCCTCGGCGTGGCCCGCTCGCTCAACGAGGTCGACTCCGAGCTCAACCGTCCGGCCCTGAAGAAGGCCGGCTTCCTGACCCGCGACGCCCGCGTCCCGGAGCGCAAGAAGGCCGGTCTCAAGAAGGCCCGCAAGGCGCCGCAGTACAGCAAGCGCTGATCCGTCGCCCCGTTGGGGCGCGCGTCACGCACGAAGGCCCCCGAGCAGCTGCTCGGGGGCCTTCGCCGTTCGCTCCGGTGGCCGCGTCAGCCCACGGTCGCGTGCGAGAGGTCGCAGCGGTTCGTGTCGTTGGACCACGTCGCCTGCATCGCGAAGGAGCCCTGCGTCGTCGACACGTTGCCCGCGCCGCCCGCGGACCCCGGCGAGATCCAGGCGCACTCGTCGGCGTTCTCCTGGCCGGAGTAGGTGCGCGAGGTCGTGTTCGTCCAGCCGCCGGCCGGGTTCTGGTCCGTGATCGTCTCGGCGTACTCGTGGCCCTCGACGATGCTGTAGCCGTCGTCGGTGCCGGCTGCGCCCGCGTTGACGAAGTTCTGCCCGCAGCTGGTGCCCATGTCCATGACGTAGGGCATGTTGGTGAAGGCGATGTCACCGTAGGCCGAGGCGGAGCCGACGTACGGGTCGCCGTTGTAGTCGTGCCACGCGCAGAAGGTGCCGGACGGCGTGTTGAACCCGTCGGGGTGCGTACCGGTCGGTGACAGGACGACGTACTGCGCGTCGCGGTTGCTCGCGGCGCTCGTGTTGCCGAAGTGGGCCGCGGCCCTGACCGCCTCGTCGCCGAGCTGCTTGGCCGTGGCGTTGCTCGGCGACGCCGTCGACGGGTCGTACCAGACGCCGGCGTACGGGCCGCCGGTCGGGTAGGGGACGTGCGCCGCGCCGGCCGGGCACGACGTGGCGCCCTTGCTCACGAGCGGGCCGTCGCAGTACTGCGTCATGACGCCGGACCAGGCCTCGCCGCCGGTGCCGAGGCCCTTGAAGAGCTTCTGCACCTTCGGGGCACCCGCCTTCGGGTCGCCGGTGAAGGTGAGGTTGCCCGATGCGTCGGTGCCCTGTGTGCCCCACTGGCTGCCCCAGAAGACGAGGTAGACCTTCTCGGCGCCACCGCTCGTGACACCGATGCCGTCGACGCCGCCACCGTAGGAGAGCGTCTTGCTCGCCGTCGGCTTCGAGCCCTTGGACTGGGCCTCCCACCGGTGCATCTGGGTGTTGAGCTCGCGGGTCGGGACGGAGCCGTGGCGGTAGGGGTGCCCGTACGCAGGGGAGTAGGGGTTGCTGACACCGCCCGAAGCGGCGGGTGCGGCATCCGGGCTGCTCGCGGTCGCGCTCGTGGCGCCGAAGGCCGTGCCGAGGGTGAGTGCGGCGGCCGAGACGGCGACGGCGACCGAGAGGCGGCGGGAACGTCGAGGGCTCATGGCGGTCCTTTCACAGGGGACTCCCGTGATGCGGGATGACGGCCATCGTCCTAGCGCCTGTCTGTGAAAGACATGGGAGCGTCCTGCCAGTTCCCTGCCAGTTCTGCCGCGTCTGCGGCGGGACGAGCCGGACGTACCGGGAGGAGTGCCCCCGACCCGGCTCGTGAGGTGGCGGTCGTGGACTGGCGGTATCGTCGTGCGAGCACATGACCTGGGTCGGCCCGCGGGCCACCCGACCGGGAAGGCACCACTCTTGGCTCGACTCTTCGGCACGGACGGCGTCCGTGGCATCGCCAACCAGGACATCACCGCCGAGCTCGCCCTCGACCTCTCGGTCGCAGCAGCGCACGTGCTCGGGGAGGTCGGGGAGTTCAACGGCCACCGACCCGTTGCCGTCGTCGGCCGCGACCCGCGCGCGTCGGGCGAGTTCCTCGCCGCCGCGACGATCGCCGGGCTCGCGTCCGCTGGCGTCGACGTGCGCGACGCCGGGGTGCTCCCGACGCCGGCCATCGCCTACCTCGTGGCCGAGCAGGACGCCGACCTCGGGGCCATGCTGTCGGCGTCCCACAACCCGATGCCGGACAACGGCCTGAAGTTCTTCGCGCGGGGCGGTCACAAGCTCGCCGACGAGCTCGAGGACCGCATCGAGGCGCGGCTGCGCGCCGACTGGCAGCGCCCCGTGGGCGGCGCCGTGGGACGCATCACCCCGCTCGAGGACGGCGCCGACCGCTACGTCGCCCACCTCCTCTCGGTCCTGCCGCACCGCCTCGAGGGCCTGCACGTCGTCATCGACGCCGCCCACGGCGCCGCGTCGGAGGTGGCCCCCCGCGTCTTCCGCGAGGCCGGGGCGACGGTCACGACGATCGGGTGCGAGCCCGACGGCATCAACATCAACGACGGTTTCGGCTCGACCCACACCGAGGCCCTCAAGGCGGCCGTGGTCGAGGCGGGCGCCGACCTCGGCATCGCCCTCGACGGCGACGCCGACCGCTGCCTCGCCGTCGACGCAGCGGGTGGCGAGGTCGACGGCGACCAGATCATGGCGATCCTCGCGCTCGCCATGAAGGAGCACGGCGTCCTGCGCGGCGACACCCTCGTCGCGACCGTCATGAGCAACCTCGGCATGATCCACGCCCTCGCCGACGCCGGCATCAGCGTCGTGCAGACCGCCGTCGGCGACCGCTACGTGCTCGAGGGGATGAAGCAGGGCGGCTTCGTCCTCGGCGGCGAGCAGTCGGGCCACGTCGTCATGCTCGAGCACGGCACCACCGGTGACGGCACGCTGACGGGCCTCATGCTCGCCTCGCGCGTCGCGGCCACCGGGCGTCCGCTGTCCGACCTCGCCACGGTGATGTCGCGGTTCCCGCAGGTCCTCGTCAACGTCAAGGACGTCGACAAGTCGGCCCTCGAGGCCAACTCCGTCGTCGCCGAGGCGGTCCGCGTGGCCGAGGGCGAGCTCGGCAGCACCGGCCGCGTCCTGCTGCGCAAGTCCGGTACCGAGCCGGTGGTGCGGGTCATGGTCGAGGCCGCCGACGGCGACCAGGCGCAGCTGCTCGCCGACCGTCTGGTCGGCGTCGTCAGGGCCGAGCTCAGCCTCTGACGCGTCCGCGGGCCGCGCAATCCGCGTGGCCCTGTCGGTGCGTGCTGCGTAGGGTCGGGCCATGCCCGCCGCCCCCGTCGCCGACGACGCCACCGCTGCCGCCAACCCGTTCCTCGCCCCGAGCACCCTGCCGTTCTCGCTGCCGCCGTTCGCCGACGTCCGCGTCGAGCACTACGGCCCGGCCTTCGACGCCGGCATGGCGCAGCACCGGGCCGAGGTCGAGGCGATCGCCGGCAACCCCGAGCCGGCGAGCTTCGAGAACACCCTCGTCGCGCTCGAGCGCTCGGGCCGGCTGCTGAGCCGCGTCAGCCTGGCCTTCTTCGGGACCTCGAGCTCCCTGGCCACCGACGAGGTGCAGGCGGTCGAGGAGGCGTACGCGCCGAGGCTGACCGCGCACGCCGATGCCGTCCGGCTCGACC
>JAEWFB010000068.1 GCA_023389095.1 Actinomycetes bacterium | reverse complement strand
ACCTGCAGGTCGTCATGATGTGCGAGGTGCCGAGCAACGCCGTCAACGCCGACGAGTTCCTCGACCACTTCGACGGGTTCTCCATCGGCTCGAACGACCTGACCCAGCTGACGCTCGGCGTCGACCGTGACAGCTCGCTCGTCGCCGGATCCTTCGACGAGCGCGACCCCGCCGTGAAGAAGATGCTCGCCATGGCCATCAAGGCCTGCCGGGAGCGCGGCAAGTACGTCGGCATCTGCGGCCAGGGCCCGAGCGACCACCCCGACCTCGCCGAGTGGCTCCTGGACCAGGGCATCGAGTCGATGTCGCTCAACCCCGACACCGTCGTCGAGACGTGGCTGCGCCTCGCCCGGCACGGCAAGGAGGCCGCCGCGGTCCCGACGCAGGGCTGAGGCGGGCCTGACCCGGCGCGCCGGCGGTCAGCCTCCGAGCTGGTCGCGCCGGCGCACCAGGTAGGCGCGCTCTGCCGGGTTGCCCGTCAGGGCC
The DNA here is from genome assembly GCA_023389095.1 of Actinomycetes bacterium. GTDB lineage: Bacteria > Actinomycetota > Actinomycetes > Actinomycetales > Dermatophilaceae > Monashia. The sequence continues at coordinate 2,561 of JAEWFB010000068.1, read as the reverse complement.
ATGGCGCGGTCGTAGGCGGCGCGCGACTCGCTGCTGCGGCCGAGCCGGCGCAGCAGGTCGGCCCGGGCGGCGTGGAAGGCGTGGTAGCCGTCGAGGTCGCCCGTGAGCCGGTCGACCTCGGCCAGGCCCACCGCGGGCCCGTCGACCTCGGCGACGGCGACGGCGCGGTTGAGCCGGACGACCGGCGAGGGGTCGATCCTCGCGAGGCGACCGTAGAGCGCGACGATGTGCGACCACTCGGTGTCCCGTGCGGTCGGCGCCGAGGTGTGGACCGCGCTGATCGCGGCGAGCAGCTGGTAGCGACCCGGCGGCTCGCCGCCGGCGGCCACCGCGTCGACCCGTTCCCGCAGCAGCGCGGTGCCCTCGGCCGCGAGGACGGGGTCCCAGGCGCCGCGGTCCTGCTCGTCGAGCGTCACGAGCTCGCCGGTGCGCGACACGCGCGCCGCCCGACGCGCGTCGGTCAGGAGCATGAGGGCGAGCAGCCCGGTCACCTCGCCGTCGTCGGGCAGCAGCGCCCGGAGCAAGCGGCCGAGCCGGATGGCCTCGTCGGTGAGGTCGACGCGCAGCGGGTCATCGCCCTCGCCTGCGAGGTAGCCCTCGTTGAAGATGAGGAAGACGACCGAGAGCACACCGGCCAGCCGCTCCCGGACGTCGCCCTCCGACGGGACGCGGTAGGGGATGTGGGCCGCGGCGATCTTCGCCTTGGCGCGGGTGATCCGGCGCGCCATGGCGGTCTCCTGCACGAAGAAGGCGCGGGCGATCTCGCCGACCGTGAGGCCGCCGAGGAGGCGCAGGGTCAGGGCCACCCGGGCCTCGAGGGCGAGGGCCGGGTGGCAGCAGGTGAAGACGAGCCGGAGCCGGTCGTCCTGCACCGGGCCGGTCGGCTCGGCGGGGGTGTCGTCGTGCAGCATGAGGGCCGCCTGGTGCCTGGCGTCGCGCGTGGACTCGCGGCGCAACCGGTCGATCGCCTTGCGGTTGGCGGTGGTCGTCAGCCAGCCGCCCGGGTTGGGTGGGACGCCGTCGCGGGGCCATCGCTCGGCGGCCGTCGCGAACGCCTCCGCGGCGGCCTCCTCGGCGACGTCGAGGTCGCCGAAGCGGCGCGCGAGGCCGGCGACGACCCGGGCCCACTCCTCGTGGTGGGCCCGGGTGATGGCCTGCGCGACGGCGCCGGTGGTGCGGTCCGTCACGGCTCGACGAGGGCCTCGAGCGACGCTGCGCTGTGGAACGGGCGCACCTCGACGACGCCACGGCAGGCTCGGGACCCCTCCGCGGCGAGGGCCAGGGCGACGTCGAGGTCGGGCGCCTCGATGACCCAGAACCCGCCGAGGTGCTCCTTCGTCTCGAGGTAGGGCCCGTCGGTGTAGGCCGGACGTGCGCCCTGACCGTCGACGGTCGTCGCCGTCGTCGGCGGCTCCAGCCCGTCGGCGAAGACGAAGTGGCCCTCGCGCTTGAGGCGGTCGTTGAAGGCGCCGGTGTCGGCGAAGGACTCGAGCATCGCTTCACGCGTCGGGTAGCTCCCGAACTCGGTGGGCTCGGCGGGGCCGAAGACGGACAGCAGGTACCGGGGCACCGCGCTCACGCCCGGTCGGCGGGGGCCTGGTCGACCCGGTCGGCCACGCCAGCCACGTCGGCCACGTCGGCCACGTCGGCCCGTGGCCGGCGCTCGTGCCCGGTCCCGCGGAACCGGTGCACCTCCTGCGGCCAGTCCAGGGCGGTCGCGAGGCGCCCGGCCCAGTAGCGCGCCGCCTCGTCGTCGTCGACCTCGACGGCGCAGAAGCCGCCGAGGTGCTCCTTGGTCTCCACGTACGGGCCGTCGGTGAAGACCGGCTCGCCGTCGACGGCGACGACGCTGCACACGGCCGTGGACCGGTCGAGCCCGCCGTGGGTGAAGACGAGCACGTCCTGCGCCCGCATCTCCTCGATCACGGCACGGGCCGCGGCCGCCTTGTCGCGCAGCTGGTCGTCGGTGTGCTCCTGCACCCACTCGTCGTTGAAGGTGATGAGGTACTGCGTCATCGGTCGTCTCCTCGTTGTCGTCGGGCGTCCCGGGGTGGGCCGCCGCTCACCCTGTCCACGAACGCCTCGGTCCCGATACGACACCCTTCCCGAAAATCCTGCGAGATGGGGGAGTACAGCAGGTGACGTAGGGGGTGCTCGTGCGCCCGGCCGTGGTCACGACCCGGCCCGCCGACCACGCTGGACGGGCTAGACGGACGACGTACGGAAGCGGGGATTCCGGCGATGGCACCTCCACCGGTACTGGGGCACAGGCGTTCACCGAGACACAGGACGGCACTCGCGGTCGGGGGAGTCGTCGCGGCCCTCGGGCTCGCCGCGGTCCCGCTCGGGGCCGCCGAAGGAGCGGTCACCACCCTCTACGTGGGCGGTGCGGGATGCTCCGACACGGGCAGCGGCACGGCGACCGTCCCCTTCTGCACCATCGCCAAGGCCGCCAAGGTCGCGGTCGCCGGCCAGACGGTGCTCGTGTCGAGCGGCACGTACACCGACGAGGTCTTCCCGTGGCACTCGGGCACCTCGGGGTCACCCATCGCCTTCCGGCC
>JAEWFB010000505.1 GCA_023389095.1 Actinomycetes bacterium | reverse complement strand
GACCGGCAGCGCCGACCCCAGCCGCCGCTCGCCGCCGGTCCGCTCGCGGCCCGCGCCGGGGCGAGCGCCATGCTCGACCTGTCCGACGGCCTGCTGCGCGACGGTGGGCGCATCGCCCGTGCCAGCGGCGTCGTCGTCGACCTCGACCCTGCGGCCCTGGAGCCGTTCGTCGCGGCCCTCGAGGCGGCCCTGGGCCGTGAGGCGGCCCTCGACTGCGTGCTCGCCGGTGGCGAGGAGCACTCGCTCCTCGCGACGTTCCCGGAGGAGCTGCTGCCGGAGGGGTGGACGCGCCTCGGCAGCCTCCGCGCCCCCGAGGCGGGGGAGCGGCCGGGCATCGTCGTCGGCGGACGCGTCGTGACGCACACCGGCTGGGACCACTTCCGCGGCGACCCCACCTGAGCGACCCTGCGGCGCAGCCGCGCCCGGCTGGTCACCCGATCCGCCCCCACCCCCTCCCGAACGCAACACACCGAGCAGTTGCCAACCGCGGTTGGAATAACCCGAACGGGTTGGCAACTACTCGGTGTGTTGCGGGGTCAGCGGGACGCGTCGGGTGGTGGGACGCGTCGGGTGGCGGGACGCGTCGGGTGGCGGGACGCGTCCGGTGGCGGGCACACGAAAGGCCGGCACCCGAGGGGGCCGGCCTTCAGCGTTGGGGGTGTCGTTCGCTCAGCGCGCGACCTTGCCCGCCTTGAGGCAGGACGTGCACACGTTGAGTCGCTTCGGCGTCACACCGTTGACCAGCGTACGAACGCGCTGGATGTTCGGGTTCCAGCGGCGCTTCGTGCGGCGGTGCGAGTGCGAGATGTTGTGACCGAAGCCCGGCCCCTTGCCGCAGACGTCGCAGTTGGCAGCCACGGGTATCTCCTGAAAGCTCGATGATGAGAAAGTGCGTCTCCAGCCCGTCCCCGGTGGACGCACGTGAGCGTGCGTCACCCCGGTCGATGGACGGGGGAACCGGTCAAGAGTAGCCGACGAGGCGCGTGGACGACAAAACGGCGCCGGAGCCCGACGCGTGGGCGGCTCACGACAGTGCGCGGGCGGTGTCGACGAGCTGCGCCGCGTACGCGGGCCCGTGCGAGGACGCGTGGGTGGCGAGCGGGTGCAGCTGGTGCAGGTCGAGGCGCTCGCGCCAGTCACCGTCGAGACCGGCCGCCTCGGCATAGGCCGCCGTGACCCGGTCCAGACCGGGGCAGCCGAAGAGGGCGAGCATCGCGACGTCGGTGAGGCCGTGCCCGCCGTGCGCGGCCGGGTCGATGACGACGGGCCCGTCGACGGTGAACACGACGTTGCCCGACCACAGGTCGCCGTGGATCCGGGCCGGCGGCCGGTCGTCGTCGAACTCGCCGGTGGCGATGCGGTCGCAGAGCCGCTCGACGATGCGCGCCCCGGACGCGTCGAGATGGCCGACCCGCACCGCGTTGCGGACGAAGGGTCGCACCCGCTGCTCGGCGTAGAACAGGCCCCACGACGCGGACGGGTCGTTGGACTGCACCTGGCGCCCGATCCAGGCGGGACCCGTCCAGCCGGGCGGGGGCGCCCCGAAGGCCGGCGCGCCGGCGGCGTGGGTCGCGGCCAGGCCCCGCCCGAGCGACTCCGCCGCCGCCGCGGACGGTGCGGCCGGGTGCAGGCGCGCGAGGTCGATGTGGTCCGGCCCGAGTCCGCGCACCTCGACGACCCGCACGCCCCCCTCGGCTGCGGCGAGCCAGCGCAGGCCGGCGGCCTCGACCTCGTAGAAGCCGTCGGGGGCGCCGGGCCACGACTTGCGGTGGACGGCGGTGGAGGCGCTCGACACAGGGCCAACGTAGCCGCAGGGTCGGCCGGGTGCATGCGACGGTCGGGGCGAACCGCTAGCCTGCCGAGCACCCGCACGAGCACGAGACGAGCAGGAGGACCGTTTGCCCGGCGCCGAGCCGCAGCCCGACGGGGCGCTGACGCTCCTCGACCTCGTCGCGGTGCGACGGTGGGCCGTGCTGACCCGCTCCCTCTACGCCGCGCAGCGCGCCGAGATCGACGCGCTCAACGTCTTCCCGGTGCCCGACGGCGACACCGGCACCAACCTCTACCTCACGTTCGACGGCGCGGTGGAGCGCACCCTCGCGGCCGAGGAGCCCGCGTCCGCCGGTGCGCTGCTCACGACCTTCGCGCGCCACCTGCTGTGGACCGCGCGCGGCAACTCCGGGGTCATCCTCAGCCAGCTGGCCCGGGGGCTCGCCGAGGGCTGCGAGGCGGCCGAGCAGATCGACGGCGCGGTGCTGGCCGCCGGCCTGCGCCGGGCGCAGGACCGCGCCCGACAGGCTGTGACGGACCCCAAGGAGGGCACGATCCTCACCGTCGCCCGCGCCATGGCAGACGCCGCCGAGAAGGCCGCCGAGGGCCTCGCGGCCCCGGTGCCCGTCCACGTCGTGGCCACCGGTGCCCTCGACGCGGCGCGCGAGGCGCTCGCGGCGACGCCCGACCAGCTGGAGGTGCTGGCGCGCGCCGGGGTCGTCGACGCCGGGGGTGCGGGGCTCGTGGTGCTGCTCGAGGCGCTCGAGCGGGTCTGCGCGGGCCAGCGCGGGCGTCCCGCGAACGACCCCTCGGCCCGGCGCTCGCGCCTGCGGCCCGGGCGGTCGCACCCGGTGCTCGGTCCCGGGCCCGGCGACGCCGGGGGCGCCGAGGAGCTG
>JAEWFB010000463.1 GCA_023389095.1 Actinomycetes bacterium | reverse complement strand
GGGCCGCCCGGGCGCACGCCGCCCTCGAAGGTCGCGACCACGTCATCCCCGACGACGTGCAGGTCCTCGCCTCCCCCGTGCTCGCCCACCGGCTCATGCCCTCGAGCGAGACCCAGCTGGCCCGCCGTACCACCGCCGACGTCGTCGTCGACCTCCTGCGCCAGGTGCCGGTCCCGCCGGCCGCACGCTGAGGCAGGAGGCCGCCCGTGCGCGCCCTGCGCAGCGTCCTCACGACCCGGGGACGCGCCTTCTTCGGCTCCGGCATCGTCCTCGTGCTCGCCGGGATCGTCTTCGGCTTCCGCGACATCACCCGGTTCGGCGTGCTGCTCGTCGCGCTGCCGGTCATCTCCTCGGTCCTCGTGCGCACCCGCCGCACCCGGATGCGCATCGAGCGGCACGCCCACCCCGAGCGCATCAGCGTCGGGCAGGACGCCCACGTCACGCTGTCCTTCGAGAACGTGTCCGGCGCGACGACCCCGATCTTCCTGGCCGAGGAGCGCCTCGACTACGTCCTCGGCGACCGACCGCGGTTCGTCGTCGGGCGCATCCCGCCCGGGAGGGTCCGGGCCATCGACTACGGGGTGCGCTCGCACCTGCGTGGCCGGCACCGTCTCGGACCGCTCGGCGTGCAGGTCCAGGACCCGTTCGGCCTGGCCAACCGCCACGCCGTCCTCGAGGGCACGAGCGACCTCGTCATCCTGCCGCAGGTGCACCCGCTCGGCTCGAGCCGGCACCCGAGCGCCGGCGTGGGCTCCGAGGGCGAGCAGGCCCACCTCATCGCCCTGCACGGCGAGGACGACGTGACCATCCGGGAGTACCGCGACGGTGACGACCTGCGCCGCATCCACTGGCCGGCCACGGCCCGCACCGGCGACCTCATGGTGCGCCAGGAGGACCGCCCGGCCCAGCGGCGAGCCCTCGTGCTGCTCGACCCTCGCCCGTCGGCCCACGGCGGGTCGGGGGCCACCGGCTCCTTCGAGTGGTGCGTCACGGCCGCGGCCTCGGTGGCCGCGCACCTGGCCGAGTCCGGGTACGCGGTGCACCTCGTGTGCGCCGAGACCGTCGACAGCGGCCGTGCGGCCGACCCGATGCCGGTCGACGAGATCCTCGACGCGCTCGCGGTGACCCAGCTGCGCGACGACAGCGGCGAGGACGAGATCCTCCGGGCCGCCCAGGCGCTCGCCGCCGCGGGCGGGCTCGTCGTCGCGATCGTCGGTCCGTTCGACCCCGAGGTCACCTCGCGGGTGGCCAGCCTGCGCCAGCCCGGCACGACGGGCCTGGCCCTCGTCGTCGACGCCCGCTCGTTCGGCACGACCGACTCCGACGACGCCCTGGGCCACGTCGACGCGCTGCGGATGGCCGGGTGGCGCGCCGTGACGGCCACCCGCGATGACGACGTCGCCCACGCGTGGGCCGTGCTGACCGCCGCGACCGTGGGGGGCAGCCGATGACCCGTCGACGCTGGCGCATCACCCTGCTCGGCGCCCTCGCCGTGCTCACGGCGTGCTACCCCGTCACGACCCTGTTCCTCGAGACGACGTGGTTCGGCCAGGCCGTCTTCGTCGTGGCCCTCACCGCGGCGGTCGGGCTCGTCATGCGTGGCCTGACCCGGTCGCGTCCGCTCGTCGTCGCGGTCCAGGTTCTCGTCCTCGGCGCCTTCCTCCTCGTGCGAGCGGCCGGCGGCACCTTCGCCTACCTCGTCCTGCCGACCGTCGACACGCTCGAGGTGCTCAACGGCCTCGGCCTGCAGGCGATCGAGACGGTCCAGCGCTACAGCGCCCCGGCGCCGCTCAACGACGGCGTCACCTTCTGCCTGCTCGTCATCGTCGCGATCGTCGCGATCAGCGTCGACGCGGCCGCCGCCACGTGGCGCAGCCCTGCCGCAGCGGGCCTGCCCCTGCTCGCCGCCTACCTCGTCACCGCCGCCAACGGCGACTCGGCCCTGGCCCTGGGCTACTTCGTCGTGCCGGTCCTCGTGTGGCTGCTCATGGTGCACACCACGGCACGAGCCCAGTTCGGGCGCTGGGGCACCGCCCGGCCGGCCGAGCACAGCGAGATCGACGAGGCCGCGCACGACCGGGCCGCCCTCCGGTCCTTCTCCGGCGCGGCGGTGCGCGTCGGTGCCGTCGGCGTCGTGCTGGCCCTCGTCGTGCCGGCCGTCGTGCCGCACTTCCCGCCGCGCTACCTCACCGAAGGGCTCGGGCGCTCGGGCGGAGGCGGCCAGGGAACGGTGGGCTTCAACAACACCCTCGACCTCAGCCGCAGCCTCAACGACACCGACCAGACGCCGGTGCTGCACTACACGACCACCGGCTTCACCCGACCGCCGCTGCGGGTCCTCGCGACGTCGTACTACTCCCGGGGCCAGTGGCAGGAGGCCGGCACGAACCAGGGCCCCTCCGAACCGATGCCGCTGCCGCCGGCCTCGCAGCGGCGCGACTACGTCATCACCGTCACTGGGAACACGCTGTCCGCCCCCCGCGTCGCCGCTCCCTTCCCCGTCGTGGCCGTCTCGATGCCGGGCACCCGGTGGCGGATCGACCCGATCACCCGTGACGTCCGCGTCGACACGGCCGTCTCGGACTACCGGATCACCTACGCCGACATCGCGCCGAGCGCGGCCCAGCTGCGCGAGTCCGGCACGCCCGACTCCCCCGACATCACCGACGACGACCTGTCGATCCCGGACCGCTCCCGCGCCCTCATCGAGCGCTGGTCCGCAGAGGTCACCGCCGGCGCGGACAACCCGCTCGACAAGGCCATCGCGATCCAGAACCACCTGCGCGACACCACGCGGTACACCTACACCCTCGACCTCGGCGAGCCGCTGCGCGACCAGGCGGGCCGCCTGCTCGAGCCGATCGAGAACTTCTACCGGACCCGGCGCGGGTACTGCGTCCAGTTCGCGACGGCGATGATCATGATGGCGCGCGCCCAGGGCATCCCGGCCCGGATGGCGATCGGCTTCCTGCCCGGCAACCGGTCCGGCGACGAGTACGTCGTCCGGGCCTCCGACGCCCACGCGTGGCCCGAGCTGTACTTCCAGGGCTACGGGTGGCTGCGCTTCGAGCCGACACCCGGCGTGCGGTCGGGCACCCCGCCGCCCTACGCCGTCCTCGGCACCGGCACCGGCGGTACGGGCGGTGGCCGCTCCGTCCAGGACACCGAGTCCGGCAAGGCCACGACCTCGACGCCGGCGCGCACGACGACGGTGACCGTCGCGCCCGCCCCGGTCCAGCCCTCGTTCACCGACACGCTGGCGTCGGTGTTCAGCCTTCGCAACATCGCCATCGTCCTCGCCGTCGTCGTCGGGCTCCTCGCGGCGTTCGTCATGCCACTGACGGCCTGGCTGCTCCGGGTACGCCGTCGGCGGGCCGCCGTCACCCGCCAGGACCTCATCGAGGCCGAGTGGGACGCCCTGACCTCGCACCTGGGCGACCTCGGCCTCGACGCACCGCCGGGTGGCACGCTGCGCCAGCTGCGCGAGCGGTACGTCACCGAGGGGCACCTCGGGCCCGACGAGGCCACGGCGATGGGCCGCGTCACCGCGACGCTGGAGAAGGCCCGCTACGACCGCCCCGAGCGCACGACGCCGCAGGAGGCCGTCCGCCTGCACACCGACATCCGGTCGATCCGGCGCACCATCGGGCGCACGCGCGCCTGGCAGACGCGGGTGCGCTCGTTCATCTGGCCGGCAGCCGGGGTCGACTGGTGGCGTGGGCTGCCCGACCGGCTCGGCTCACGCCGCCGCTGACGGCCGGGAACCGAGAGAGCAGCCCGCCCCGAGGGGACGAGCTGCTCTCTCGGTTGCCGCGCGATGACGGCGCAGGTCAGTCGAGGTAGTCGCGCAGGACCTGCGAACGGCTCGGATGACGCAGCTTGCTCATCGTCTTGGACTCGATCTGGCGGATCCGCTCACGCGTCACGCCGTAGACCTTGCCGATCTCGTCGAGCGTCTTCGGCTGGCCGTCGGTGAGGCCGAAGCGCATCGACACGACGCCGGCCTCGCGCTCGGAGAGCGTGTCGAGGACCGAGTGCAGCTGCTCCTGTAGGAGCGTGAAGCTGACGGCGTCGGCCGGGACGATCGCCTCGGAGTCCTCGATGAGGTCACCGAACTCGCTGTCGCCGTCCTCGCCGAGCGGGGTGTGCAGCGAGATCGGCTCGCGGCCGTACTTCTGGACCTCGACGACCTTCTCGGGCGTCATGTCCAGCT
>JAEWFB010000429.1 GCA_023389095.1 Actinomycetes bacterium | reverse complement strand
CGTCGAGGCCACGACGCCGGAGCCGCTCGCGAGGTGCGCGGCCACGAGGTCCTCGAGCGACTGGCCGTAGCGCTGGCGGAAGGTCGCGCCCTGGCTCTGGCCGTGGTCGGACAGGAGCACGAAGTGGTAGCGGCGTGGCGTGGCCCCCGAGAGCGCAACCGTCTCGAGGGTCCGCAGCACCTCGTCGAGGCCGTACAGCGCGGCGAGCGACTCGGGCCGCGTCACCCCGGCGTGGTGGGCGATCTCGTCGTAGTCGACGAAGTCGACGTACACGGATCGGGAGCCGCGCATCATCGCCTCGACGACGAGGGCCACGTTGAGGTCGCGCAGCAGGACGTTCGTGACGGCTCGCAGCACCACGTACGCCCCGCCCCGGTGGATGCGCGGGCGGACGTCCCGCCGCTCCTGGCGGCGCGCCTGGAACACCTCCTTGACCATCTCGCCGAGCGACATGACGACGGCGCGCACGAAGCCGGCCGGGTGGGTGAAGAACGCGGCGTACGAGCTCGACGGCCCGAGCCGGACGTCCTTGTCGCGCAACCCGCTCATCGACAGCAGCGAGGTCGGGGCGTCGCCCGAGAAGAGGTTGGAGATGCTGACGCCGTCGTCGGCGAGCAGACCGTGGCCGTTTGAGATCCGCTCCTCGATGAGGGCGGCGTCCTCGGGGCGGTTGGCCACGACGAGCCGGCCCTCGGCGCGGTCGAACCAGCGGAAGGCCGGGATGCCGTCGTTCGAGCCGTGGAGCAGACCCGCCTGGCTCACCGGAGTGGTCGACGGCACCCGAGCCCGCCACTCGGTCCACGTGTGGGTGCCCGAACGCACCCAACGGCTGATCGTCGGCAGGTTGCCCGAGCGGATCTCGTTCTCCAGCAGAGGGGCCGGCACCCCGTCGAGCTGGACGAAGACGACTCCCGGCACGTCGGGGTCCTCGACGCGCCCCTCCCCCGCCGCTCGTGACATGCGGACCGCGTGCACGGTGAGGTAGTCGCGGGTGCTGATCGAGAAGACCCACGTCAACAGGGCCATGACGGCGCCGTAGACCCACGACGCGACGACGACGGCGCCGACGCTGTCGACCGACACCCCCGGCGTCAGCCAGAGCCCGAGCCCGATGACCGCCGCGTTGGCGAAGAGGGCCAGCGCGATCGAGCCCGCCCAGCCGAAGAGCGCCGCCACCCGGACGAACACGGGCACCAGGAGCCACCCGGCCAGGGTGATGGCGACGACGGCCAGCACGAGGACGGCTCCGTCGTGCACCGCGACGCCCGGCGTGAGGACGACGGTCAGGGCCAGGACGGTGAGACGCGCGAGGAAGTCGAGAAGTCGGGTGCCGGCGTCGGCGCGAGCGCCCGGTGGCAGGCCCGCGACGGTGTCGGACACGGCGCGCTCGTCGTGCCGCTCGAAGAACCTCGTGGCCGGCGGCGACCACAGCAGCGTCAGCACGACGAGGCTGGCCGCCAGGGTCACGACCGCTTGCAACGTGCCACCCGCGGACTCCCCGACGAGGGCCCACGCGTACGCCTGCCGCACGACGAGCACGAGGGTGAGGACGAGGCGGGCCGCGTTGGCCCCCCGCACCAGCAGCACGACGAGCACCGCCTGGGTCGCACCGAGCACGAGGAAGACCCACCCGACCGCAGCGACGGGCACGTCGAGTCCGGCGAGCGCGCCGCGCAGCGCGCTCGCCGTCGCGGCCGGCAGCCGACCGGAGACGAGGACCAGCGCCCCGACGGCGAGGTCGAACAGGGCCGCGAGCGCCGTGAGCACGACGACGACGGTGACTCCGTGGGGCCGGCGGGCCACCTGCGCAGCAGGCCCGGCGCCGCTCACGGCCCGTGCTCCTCGACCACGCACACCTCCCGCGGCTCGACCCTCGCGTGCCTCGAATGTAGCTGCGCGGGCGGGGGCCCACCAGCGGTTCGCAGGACGTGCCCGGCAGGCCTGCCCGCGCGACGGCCGTCGGTCTAGGGTCGGGTCGAGGGCCTGCGTCACCGCGGCGCCCGCCACGACCTGCCCGCACGACCCATCCGACGGCGTGCACCCCGTACGCCGTCACCTCGACCCGAGGAGCCCCCCATGAGTCTCGATCGCCCGGTCACCCCGAACCCGTACGAGCTGCTGCCCGCCGTGGCCTCGTTCACCGTCACCAGCTCCGACGTCACCGACGGTGAACCCCTGTCGGACGCCCAGGTGGCCTCCGCCGGCAACACCTCGCCGCAGCTGTCGTGGAGCGGCGCGCCCGAGGGCACCCGCAGCTACGTCGTCACGTGCTTCGACCCCGACGCCCCGACGCCCTCGGGCTTCTGGCACTGGGTGCTCGTCGACCTGCCGGCCGACGTCACCTCACTGCCCACCGGCGCTGCCTCGGACGCGCTGCCCGGCTCGGCCTTCCACGTGCGCAACGACGCCGGGCAGGCCGGCTTCATGGGGGCGGCTCCGCCCCAGGGCGACCAGCCGCACCGCTACTTCTTCGTCGTGCACGCCGTGTCCGAGCCGACGCTGGGCGTCGACGACTCGGTGACGCCGGCGGTCGTGTCGTTCAACCTCGCCTTCAAGACGCTGGCCCGGGCCGTCCTGCACGGCACCTACCAGCACTGAGCCGCCCGGACGGGCCCCGACCCCTCATGCCCGAGGGCCGGGGCCGGCCGCTCGTCAGGCCCGGTCGTGCGGTGCGCGGTCACCCGGCCTCGCCGAGACCGCACCACTCGTCAGACGGGCGATGCACGAGCGGTCCGTGACGAACGGCGTCAGGCCGATCTCGGCGTCGGGCTCACCGACGGCGGCGAGCGTGCCCCGGACGAGACCGCGGTGGATGCTGCACACGACGTCCGGGTGCTCGCGCGCCATCGCCAGGAACGGGCAGTCGTGCAGGGTGAGCTCGACGGTTCGGCCCCGGTCGCTCGTTCGCACCTCGGGCTCGTAGCCCCACTCGTCGAGCAGGTCGACGGCGAGGCCCACCTTGCCGAGCCACGCGCCCGGGGTGGTGGCGGCCGGGGGCGGCGGCGCGTCGGTGGCGGTGCGTCCGGCGACCCATCGGACGCCCGCGTCCTCCGGCGCCATCGGCACACCGTCCCGCGCCAGCGACCACGCGGAGGTGAGCAGCCCGGTGAACGAGGCCAGGGCCTCGCGGCCGGCCAGCCCGGGACCGTGGGCGGCGGCGAGGGCGTACACCTTGCGCGGGCGCCCGACGCCACGGCGGCGCTGCGCGGTGACGAGCGTCCCGGCGGCGACGAGCCGCTCGAGGTGGAAGCGGGCGGTCGTGACGTGGATGCCGAGAGCCGCGCCCACGTCGGCCGCGGTCAGCTCGGGGGCGGGCAGGCGGGCGTCGGACGCCGGGCCGGACAGCAGCTCGACGACGGCCGCACGCGTGCTGGGGGTCGTGGGCACGGAGTCTCCTTTTCGCGGATTTGGAGGATAGCCCGCTCGTGTCGGTCGTTCGTCAGGGTTCGGCAAACTGGCTCGATCATCGCGCCATATCCCTCCCTTCGAGCACGCTCCGCAGTAGCGTGACCGACAAGGGCCACTCTCGCGAGCGACGCCGGTAGCGCCGTTTTTGGAGGAGGTCGCCGGTTCGTTCGGAGGACGAGAGGTTCAGCCGTGACGCCAGCCCGACCGACACCCGAGATCGACGGACCGGCATCGGCGGCCCTGCTGCGGGCCGGCCGCTTCTTCACCCGCTGGGACGAGACCGCCGACGGTCGCGCGGTGTTCCGCGAGGGCGGCCGGGCCGGCGACGTCTTCTACCGCGACCGGTGGAGCCACGACAAGGTCGTCCGCTCGACCCACGGTGTCAACTGCACCGGGTCCTGCTCGTGGAAGGTGTACGTCAAGGACGGCATCATCACGTGGGAGACCCAGCAGACCGACTACCCGTCCGTCGGTCCAGACCGACCCGAGTACGAGCCGCGCGGGTGTCCGCGCGGTGCGGCCTTCTCCTGGTACACCTACTCCCCCACCCGCGTCCGCTACCCGTACGTCCGCGGCGTCCTGCTCGAGATGTACCGCGAGGCGAAGGCGCGCCTCGGTGACCCCGTCGCGGCCTGGCACGAGATCACCACCGACCCGGACAGGCGCCGCCGCTACCAGAGCGCGCGCGGCAAGGGCGGCCTCGTGCGCGCGTCGTGGGGCGAGGCCACCGAGATCGCGGCCGCCGCCCACGTGCACACGATCAAGGAGTACGGCCCCGACCGCGTCGCCGGGTTCTCGCCGATCCCGGCGATGTCGATGGTGTCGCACTGCGTCGGCACCCGGTTCGTCCAGCT
>JAEWFB010000395.1 GCA_023389095.1 Actinomycetes bacterium | reverse complement strand
GGTCATGCCGGTGAGCCAGCTGTTGAGGTCGGCGGTGAGGCGGGCGATCGGCTTGCCGAGGACGGTGATGAACAAGCCGATCGTGATGAACGACGACACGAGCGGGATGACGACGACCGGCATGACGCCGCGCACGCCCTTGGCGACGTTCCAGCCCGACACCCACCGGGCGACGAGGCCGCCGAGCAGACCGGTGACGATGCCGCCGAGGAAGCCGGCACCCATCGTCGCGGCGACCGAGCCGCCGACGATGCCGGGCACGAGGCCGGGCCGGTCGGCGATGGCGAAGGCGATGAAGCCGGACAGGATCGGCACGAGGAACCCGAACGCGGCGCCGCCGATGACGAAGAAGAGCGCGGCCCATGACGTCAGGCTGCCGGCGCTGAAGGTCTCGGCGATGTTGAGCGGGTCGCCGGGCTTGAGGTTGTACTTGACGATCTCGATGGCGCCGTTGGAGCCCATCGCCACCTGGGCGAGCATGAAGGAGATGGCGATGAGGATGCCGCCCGCCGCGACGAACGGGATCATGTAGGAGACACCGGTCATCAGCCACTGGCGGATCTTCGTGCCGGTGCTCGCGCCCTCCTCGACCTTCGAGACGAGCCCGCCGGACGCGACCGCCATGCCGGCGCCGGCGACGGCGGCCGCCCGCTTGGCCGGGTCGGCGTCCCACTCGGCGACGAGCTGCTCGGCCTGCGACACCAGGGCCGGCCCGTCGGAGATGCCCTTCTTGACGCCGACGTCGACGAGCGGCTTGCCGGCGAAGCGTCCGGCGTCCTTGACCGGGAGGTCGTGGGCGAAGATGACGGCGTCGGCGGCGGCGATCTGGGCCGCGGTGAGCGGCTTGGAGCCGGCCGAGCCCTGCGTCTCGACGAGCATGGTGTGCCCGGCGGCCTTCGCCGCGTTCTCGAGGCCCTCGGCCGCCATGTACGTGTGCGCGATGCCGGTGGGGCACGACGTGACGCCGACGAGGTTGAGCGTGCGGCGCTCGCGGGTCGCCGTGGCGACCGAGCCGGACGCGTCGCCCGGCGCTGCGGCACCGGCGGCCGTGGCCGTGGCGGCACCCGCCGCACCCGAAGCGCCCGAAGCACTGGTGGATGCGGAGGCGCCGGCGGGGGCGTCGAGGGCGACCTCCTGGCTGACGATCCGAACCACCTCGGACTCGGTCGTCGCGGCGAGGAGCGCGTCCTTGAAGTCCTGCTTCATGAGGGCACGGGCGAGCTTCGGCAGCATCTGCATGTGCGCGTCGCCGCCGCCCTCCGGGGCCGCGATGAGGAACACGAGGCGGGCCGGGCCGTCCTTGGCGCCCCAGTCGATACCGCTCGTGCGGCCGAACACGAGCGAGGGCTCGGTGATGGCGGCGCTGCGGGCGTGCGGGATGCCGATGCCGCCGGGCAGGCCCGTGGCCATCGTCTCCTCGCGGGTGCGGACGTCCGCGAGGAACTGGTCGAGGTCGGTGCAACGGCCGGTCGCGACGAGGCGCTCGCCGAGCGTGCGCGTCGCCTCGTGACGGTCGGCACCGGTGAGGTCGAGGACGACCTGCTCTTCGGTGATGAGGGACATGCGGGTTTCCTTTCGGGTTCAGCCGGCCAGGCGCCAGGTGAAGTCAGGGGTGTCGGTGCTGTCGACGGGGATGCCGAGGAGGTCGGCGGGGGTGGGGACGCGGCTGCCGGGCAGCGTCACGGCCGCGGCGCCCCAGAGGACTCCGGTGGCGAGGGCGTCCTCGGGGGCCTGCCCGGTGGACAGGCCGTGCAGGAGGCCGGCGAGCATGCAGTCGCCGGCCCCGACGGTGGACAGCGGTGCGGTGATCGTCGCGCGGGCGTGGACGGCCCCGTCGTCGGTGACGAGGAGCGCGCCGTCGCCGCCGAGGCTCACCGCGACGCACTCGATCCCGTTCGTGACGAGGTCGAGGGCGGCGTCGCGGACGTCGCCGAGGGTGGGCAGGTCGTGCCCCACCACCTCGGCGAGCTCCTCGTGGTTGGGCTTGATGAGGCTCGGGCGGGCCGCGACGGCTGCGGCCATCGGGGCACCCGAGGAGTCGACCGCGATGCGGACGCCGAGGTCGCGGACGCGTCGGACGAGCGTCGCGTAGAGGTCGGTCGGGGCGCCGGGCGGCAGGCTGCCGCAGCCGACGACCCAGTCGGCATCGGCGGCCAGCTCGACGGTGGCGGCCAGGAGCGCGTCGACCTCGGCGGCCGACAGCGTGGGGCCCGGCTCGTTGAGCTTGGTCGTGGTGCCGTCGGGCTCGAGGACGCTGATGTTCATCCGCACCGTGCCGGTGACCGGGACGCTGCGGCGCGGCACGCACGACGCGTCGAGCAGCTCCTCGAGCAGGTGGCCCTCGGGGCCGCCTGCGGGCAGCACCGCGACGGTGTCGCCGGCGTTGGCGGCGAGCGCGCGGGAGACGTTGACCCCCTTGCCGCCCGGGTCGATCCGGCTCTCGGTGGCGCGGTGCACCTCGCCGCGACGCAGCGCGTCGATGACGACGGCCCGGTCGACGCTCGGGTTGGGCGTGAGCGTGACGATCATGCGGTCACCACCTCGGGTCCGGCGGCCCGGATGTCGGCCGCGACGTCGTCGGGAAGGTCGGTGTCGGTGACGAGGACGTCGACCTCGTCGAGGCCGGCGAAGCGGTGCAGGTGGTCATCGCCCGCCTTGCTCGAGTCGGCGAGCACGACGGCGGTGCGCCCGGCGGCGACCATGGCGCTCTTGACGACGCCCTCGGACTGGTCGGGCGTCGTGAGCCCGCGGGCGACGGAGAGCCCGTTGGTGCCGACGAAGGCGACGTCGACGACGAGGTCGCGCAGGGCGTTGACGGCCCAGATGCCGACGGACGCCCCGGTGAGGGGGCGGACGGTGCCGCCGACGACGTAGAGCGAGATGCCGGGACGTCCGCAGAGGATGCCGGCGATCTGGACGCTGTTGGTGACGACGGTGAGCTCGGCGTCGGCCGGGAGCAGCTCGGCGAGCGCCTGGGTGGTGGTGCCGGAGTCGAGGACGATGCTGCCGCCGGCGGGCACGTGCTCGAGGGCGCGGGCGGCGATGCGGCGCTTGACGTCGGCGAGGCGGCCGAAGCGGGTGGCGAGGTTGGGCTCGACCTCGAGGCGCTCGACGGGGATCGCGCCGCCGTGGACCCGGCGCAGGGAGCCGCGCCGCTCGAGGGCGGACAGGTCGCGGCGGATGGTCTCGGCGGCGACCCCGAGGGAGTCGGCGAGCGCCGTGACCTCGACCCGGCCGGCCTGACGCGCCTCGCTCATGATGCGCTGCTGCCGCTCCGCTGCGTACATCGGACCCCTTCGTCCTGTCGTGCCTACTGCCTGCTCCATCCATGGAACCACCGAAGCGGACCCAAGTAAAGAGACTCGGGCACCCGTTTTTGTGACAGTCGCACGGCTGGTCGGCACGCCCGCCCCTCGTCCGCGAACGAAACGGGTGTAAACGGGCAGGCCACCGCCCCCGGCCGGGTGGCTGGCCCGCGAACGGGCGCGGTCGGTCAGCAGGGACGGCGAGGAGGACGCCGGGGTGGCTCAGCCGGGTCCGGGCGCCTCGAGGACCGACAGGACGTTGCCCGACGGGTCGGTGAACCAGGCGATGAGCGGGCCGCCCTTGCGGAAGATGCCCGACGCGTCGGTCTCGGTGGGCGTGCCCTCGTAGCGCTCGAACGTCACGCCCTTCGAGGTGAGCTCGGCGACGGTCGACTCGATGTCGTCGACCGGGAAGTTGAGGATCGTGTACGTGGCCGGCGTGTGGTCCGGCTTCGGGTAGACGAGCACCGGGCGGTCGCCCGCGAGGTGCAGCGTCAGCATGCCGTTCTCCTCGGTGACGCGCAGGCCGAGCGTGTCGCCGTAGAAGGTGCGTGCCGCGTCGACGTCCTTGACGGCGAAGCCGCTGAACGCCTTGGAGTTCTCGAGCACCGGGGTCCCCTCTCGTCGTGACGTCCTCCCAGTGAACTCCTCGACGCGGCGCCGTGGAGACTCAGCGGGGCCTTCGTTGCGGCCGCGTGACGGCGCACGTCGTTACGATCGCCGGGTGAGCGCCAAGCCCGCCGTCGTCGCAGCGCCCAGCCCCGTCGATCCGTCCGGGGTGCGGGAGGTGCGCGTCTCGAGCCCGGACCGCGTGCTGTGGCCGGCGTCGGGGATGGCCGACGGCAGGCCGGTGACCAAGCTCGACATGGCCGAGTACCTCGTCGCCGTGGCCGACCCGCTGCTGCACGCCCTCGGCGACCGGCCGGTCACGCTCCAGCGCTTCCCCGAGGGCATCGAGGGCGAGGAGTTCTTCTCCAAGAACCCGCCCAAGGGCGTGCCGGAGTGGGTGCGCACCGTCATGTGCACCTATCCGTCGGGCCGCCGGCACCCGCAGCTCGTCGTCGACGAGGTGGCCACGGCCGTGTGGGCCGCGCAGATGAACACCATCACCTTCCACCCGTGGCCGGTGCGCACCGCCGACGTCGACAAGCCCGACGAGCTGCGCATCGACCTCGACCCCCAGCCGGGCCGCGGCTTCACGGATG
>JAEWFB010000312.1 GCA_023389095.1 Actinomycetes bacterium | reverse complement strand
TGCTGCATGACGCCGGGCAGGTCGCAGAACCGAATGTCGACGAACTTGACGTCCTCGTCCTTGATGAACGCAAGGACCTCGTCAGCTGAGCTGAACATCCAACCTCCTGATGTGGGGCGAGGTCGTCACCGGGCAAGCCAGGGTGACGGCCTCGTGCTGTCGGGTTCGACCCTAGCGAGTCGCAGTTTCCCTGCCATGACCCGAATGTTTCACCGGTGTTACGGATGGGCAGGCCCGGGCAAAGGCCGTGGCCCGTGTCTCGTTACGCTGGTGGCGTGGTGGACCGCAAGGACTTCGGCTCGTGGCTGCAGGGCCCGCGCGAGCGCACGCAGCAGCCCGACGAGTGGCGCGGCCGGACGCTCGGGCTGCCACCCAGCGGCCCCGGGTCGGTCGCCGGCTTCGGCATTCGCCTCGTCGGGGTCATCGTCGACTGGGCGATCGCGGCGCTCATCGCCCGAGGACTGTTCGCGGTGCCGCTGCCCTTCTCCGTGCCGCCGGCCACGGGCGGTCAGAACTTCGTGGTCCTCGGGATCTTCGCGGTGATGAACCTGCTGCTCGTCGGCACGCTCGGCACGACGATCGGGCACCGGGTCGCCGGACTCCAGGTCCGTTCGCTGTCCGGAGACCGCGTCCACCCGGTGCAGGCGCTGGTCCGCACCGTCCTGCTCTGCCTGTTCATCCCGGCCATCGTGTGGGACCGCGACGGGCGAGGCCTGCACGACAAGGTGCCCAACACCGTCATCGTCCGCACCCGCTGACGATCGAGAGAGCAGTTCGTCCCCTGACATCGAAAGAGCAGTTCGTCCGCACGGGACGAGCTGCTCTTTCGGTCAGGGGGTCACTTGCCGCGCAGGGCCTTGCGGTCCATCCGGGCTCGGGCCGGGTCGACGCCCGGAGGCAGCGGTGCGCGCAGGCCGCCGATCGCCTTGAGGCGCTTGTTGACCATCGCCATCTCGTCCTTGGTGATCTGCGGCTTGAGGCGCTGGACCTTGTTCGCGAGCTTGGGCAGCGGCACCTCGCCCTCGCCGTTGCCGACGCGGATGGTCGTGACCGGAACGCCCGGGGCGACGCGCTCGACGCGCTTCTTCTCGGCGACGAGCTGCTTCTGGACGCGGCCGGTGGGGCCCTCGCCGACGAGCACGACGCCCGGGCGGCCCAGGGCCCGGTAGACCATGGCTGCGGAGCTGATGTCACCGGCGCGCGCGACGTCGGCGGCGACCGGCTCGCGGTCGGTGTACCAGCCGCGTCGGATGGAGGTGAGGGCGGCGCCCGCGGCGCCGGCCTGGCCCTCGATCTGGGAGTAGGCGGCCTTCTCGGCGCGCCGGCTCAGCACGATCGTGGCGGCCAGGATGCCGAAGAGCACGCCGAAGATCGCGAAGATCACCGTCAGGTGCAGGAACAGGCCCGCCACGAAGAGGACGCCGAAGACGACGAGGAACGACAGGAGCATCCACCAACCGATGGTGGGGTCCGTCGCGCGCGCCGCGCGGTAGACGTCGCGGATCTGGGACAGTCGTCCCGACTTCTTGTCCGTGGGCGCGCTCGAGGCGCCGTCCGTGTTGCGTGCCATGGGTCTCAGGATACGGCGCTCTGGGACCGCGCCACCAACGACGCCGCCTCCTGGCGGGCCGGGGAGCCCGCGGCCGCGGCGAGGTGGGCCAGGTGGGCGGGGATCTCGCGACCCCACTTCGTCATCGCCGTCGCCCAGAGGCGTCCGGCCCGGTACGACGAGCGCACGAGAGGACCGGCCATGACCCCCTTGAAACCCAGCTGCTCGGCGACCTCCGACCAGTGCACGAACTCCTCGGGCTTGACCCAGCGGTCGATGGGGTGGTGCAGCTTGGACGGACGCAGGTACTGGGTGATCGTCAGGATGTCGCAGCCGGCGTCGTGCAGGTCGCGGATGGCCTCCTCGATCTCGGCGTCGGTCTCGCCCATGCCGAGGATGAGGTTGGACTTGGTGACCAGCTGCGCCTCGCGGGCCATCGAGAGCACCTTGAGCGACTTCTCGTACGTGAAGGCCGGGCGGATGCGGCGGAAGATGCGCGGCACCGTCTCGAGGTTGTGCGCGAACACCTCCGGCCGGGCGTCGAAGACCTGGCCCACGAGCTCGGGCTTGGCGCCGAAGTCGGGCGGGAGGATCTCGACGCCCGTGTTCGGGTTGAGCAGGTGGATCTGGCGGATCGTCTCGGCGTAGAGGCCGGCGGCGCCGTCGGGCTGGTCGTCGCGGGCGACGCCGGTGACGGTCGAGTAGCGCAGGCCCATCTGGCGCACCGACTCGGCGACGCGTCGGGGCTCGTCGAGGTCGAGGGACGTGGGACGGCCGGTGGCGATGTCGCAGAAGTCGCAGCGCCGCGTGCACACGTCACCACCGATGAGGAAGGTGGCCTCCTTGTCCTCCCAGCACTCGAAGATGTTGGGGCAGGCGGCCTCCTGGCACACGGTGTGCAGTCCCTCGGACTTCACCATCGAGTGCAGGGCCGTGTACTCGGGGCCCATCCTCGCCGTCGTGCGGATCCACGAGGGCTTGCGCTCGATGGGGGTCTCGGCGTTGCGCGCCTCGACGCGCAGCAGACGACGGCCGTCGGGAACGACAGACACACGCACTCCTTGGTCGGGTTTTGCTGCTCCGCACAGGTTACGCCCCATCGTCGGCGCTCCCGACCACGGCCGCCGCCGCGTGCGGGCCCGCCGACGCGGCCCGGGCCGGACGCGCCGGCCCGCTCAGCCGACGTCGCGGCGTCGGAACGTCAGCACACCGGCCAGCACGAGTGCCGCGACGACACCCAGCAGGAACACCCAGCTCTGGGTGTAGGTGATCGTGTGCTCGGCGTACTCGCACCGCGCCGGCGTGCAGGTGTTGGCGTAGTAGGTCGTGCCCTTCTCGACGAACGCCTCGACGTTGCGCAGCACCGACCACTGCTGCAGCCGCCCGCCGAGGAAGGCCTGCACCACGATGGCCTCGACGACGACCGCGTAGCCGAGCACGACGCCGATGATCGCGGCCGTGTGGCGCAGCATGAGTCCCAGGGCGACACCGACGAGCCCGGCGCCGACCGCGAGCGCCACGACGCGGAGCCCGAGCACGGCCAGGGGCTCGGCCAGGGGCGGCGGGTCGGGCAGGACCAGGCCGTCGCCCGGACGGTTGACGACCGCGACCATGCGGGCGCCGAGGTTGCCGAGGCCCAGGCCGAGGACCGCGAGTCCGGCTCCGCCGACGGCGGCGGCCGCCAGCTTGCTCCACGCCACCCGTGCACGCCGGGGCTGGAAGGTGAGCCACGTGCCCATGGCCCCGGTCGTGAACTCGGCACCGACGTAGCTCGCGCCGACGAGCAGGGCGAGGAAGGCGAGCGCCAGACCCCCGAGCTTGGCGATCCCCTCGGTGATGCTGTCGGCGACGGGCAGCGCCAGGCCCATCTCCTCGAGTGTCGGCGGTCGCTGCTGGTCGCAGCCGAAGTCGATGCTCGGGTCGCCGGCGCGGTCCCGTTCGATGGCCTGCTGCTTCTTGCAGTCCTCGAGCATCTGCGGCGCCCGCTCGACCATCATCCGGTAGTCGTCGAGCTGCTGCGCGAGCCGCTCGGGGGCGCTGGCGTTGTAGGCGTTGTAGACCATGGCGCCGGTGAAGACGACGACGGCGACGACGGCGAGCCGGGTGAGGCGTCGCCACCAGAGGCGACGCAGCTCGACGCCGACGAGGCCGACGAACGACGTGCCGGTGGGCCTGACCTCGGCGCGGGGCCGGGCGTCGGGGGAGGTGAGCACGCCGCTCATGCCGCTCCCTCCCTCGGGCCGTCGGCGGCGAGCCGGTCGGCATCGCTGCCGAGGCCCTGGTCGGCGGTGAGCGCCAGGAAGGCCGACTCGAGGTCGGGTCGGACCGGGACGAGCTCGCTGACGTAGAGGCCGTGGCCGGCGAGCGCCCGCGTGACGGCGGAGGGGTCCTCCGCCCCGACGAGCAAGTGCTCGCCGTCGCGCGTCGGGGCGAACCCGGCGTCCAGGAGCACCTGCTCGGCTCGGTCAGGCGCTGCGACGCCGACGCGTACCTGTGCCACGCCGGTGCCGCCGAGGATGTCCGCGACGCGTCCCTCGGCGAGCATCGTGCCGTGGCCGATGATCGAGACGGTGTCGGCGACCTGCTCCACCTCGGCGAGGATGTGCGAGCTGACCAGGACCGTCTTGCCTTGGGCGCCAAGGGCCTTCATGGTGTCGCGGACCTCGCGGATACCCGCCGGGTCGAGGCCGTTGGTCGGCTCGTCGAAGATGAGCAGGTCGGGGTCCTTGAGCAGCGTGGCCGCGATGGCGAGCCGCTGCTTCATGCCGAGCGAGAACCCGGCGTAGCGGTCGCGTCCGCGGTCGGCGAGGTGCGTCGCCTCGAGGACCTCGTCGACGCGGTGACGAGGCGTGCCGATGGCGCCCGCGAGCAGGACGAGGTTTCGGCGGGCCGTGAAGGCCGGGAAGAACTTCGGCGACTCGACGATGGCGCCGACCCGGTCGATGACGTGCGGCAGCCGGCGGGGGACCTCCTCGCCGAACACCTCGGCCGTGCCGGAGTCGGCCCGGGCCAGGCCCAGGAGCATCCGGATCGTCGTGGTCTTGCCCGAGCCGTTCGGCCCGAGGAAGCCGTGCACGCCGCCGAGCGGCACGGTCATCGACAGGCCCTGGACCGCGACGCGTCGCGACCCCCGGCTCAGGTACGTCTTGCGCAAGTTGACGGTGCGGACGGCGACGTCCATCGAACCCCCTGGTTTGACCGACTGGTGCAGCACACCCTAGGGGGCCGGACGCGTCGGGCGGTCGAGGTCGGGCGCGCGCGTCCCGCGTCGGCCGGGGGCTCCCGCGTCGGTCAGGCGGGCTCGGAGGCGGCGGCCAGGGCGCGCCGGTTCGGCTGCAGCGTCGGCAGGATGTCGGCGAGGTGGCGCTCGACGTGGGGGAGCACCTCCGTGACCGGCACGTCACGTCCCAGCTCGAAGGACAGCGAGGTGACGTCGGCGTCGGGGATCCCGCACGGGACGATGACCTCGCCCCACGACAGGTCGGGGTTGCAGTTGAGCGCGAAGCCGTGCATCGCCACCTGGCGGCTGACGCGGATGCCGATGGCGCCGATCTTGCGCCGCGGGCCGCGGGCGTCGGCCGCGACCCACGTGCCGCTCTCGCCCTCCGAACGCCCCGCCTCGACGCCGAAGTCGGCGCAGACGCGGATCATCATCTCCTCGAGGGCCCGGACATAGCCGACGACGTCGATCGGAGCCGGCAGGCGCACGATCGGGTACCCGGTGATCTGGCCCGGCCCGTGCCAGGTGATCTTGCCGCCACGGTCGACGTCGACGACCGGGGTGCCGTCCTTGGGCCGCTCGTGCGGCTCGGTGCGCTTGCCGGCCGTGTACACGGCACGGTGCTCGAGGAGGTAGACGGTGTCGGGCTCCTCGCCGGAGACGACCTTGGCGTGGGTGTCGCGCTGCACCTGCCAGGCCTGCTCGTAGTCGACGAAGTCGGGGTCGAGGCCGAGGTGCACGAAACGCATGGCGCCAGCGTACGCCGCGCGGCGGAGGGGTCTGCGCCGGTGTGGTTGGGTGGTCGCATGCCGCAGAGCGACCCCGCCTCCCCTCCCGCGCGTGACTCCCACGGCCCCCTCCGGGTCGGGCTCGTCGGCTACGGCTCGGCGGGGCGCGGCTTCCACGCTCCGCTCATCGAACGGGCCGGCCTGAGGCTCACCGCGGTGTCGACGGCGAACGCGGAGCGAGCCGACCAGGTACGGGCCGAACACCCGGGCGCCGAGGTCGTGCCGGACCTCGAGTCGCTGCTCGCGGTGGACGGCCTCGACCTCGTCGTGCTCGCCTCGCCGAGCGGCGTGCACGGCGAGCAGGCCGAACGGGTCATCGAGGCCGGGCTGCCCCTGGTCGTCGACAAGCCCCTGGCCGTCGACGAGAGCCGCGCCCTGCGTGTCGTCGACCTCGCGGCGCACCACGGGGTGCCGCTCACGGTCTTCAACAACCGACGCTTCGACCCCGAGCTCGCGGCGTTGCGCACCGTGCGGGACGACAACCTCGTCGGTGAGATCTGGCGCGCTGAGTACCGTTGGGACCGTTGGCGACCCGTCCCCAAGCAGCGGTGGCGCGAGCAGGTCGGGCCGGAGGAGGGCGGAGGCCTGCTCCTGGACCTGCAGACCCATCTCGTCGACCAGGCGGTGCTGCTGCACGGCGAGGTCGAGTCGGTGTATGCCGAGCTCGACGCGCGCACGACGGTCGGCGAGGACGACACCTTCCTGGCCTGCCGACACACCTCGGGCGTCGTCAGCCACCTCATGGCGTCGTCGGTCAACGGTGCCCCGGGCCCGCGTGCTCGCGTGGCCGGCTCCCGGGGTGCCTACATCATCGGCAAGCAGGTCGACGACGTCAGCTCGTTCACGGAGTTCTTCAACGAGGGCGACGCGATCGGCTGGGTCGTCCGAGGCGACGAGAGGGAGCCGGGCCCGGTGGTGACCGATGCCGACGAGGCCGACTTCTACCGGGCCGTGGCGGGCGCCCTTGCGACCTCTGACCCGCAGGCGACGATGCCGGTCGACCCCCGCGACGCCGTCCACGTGCTCGCGGTCATCGACGCCGCCCGCGTCAGCGCCCGCGACCGCCGGGTCGTCGAGGTGGTGACCCCGGGGCAGAGCCCCGACTGAGGAACACCCGCCGCCTGGCCGGCGGTGATGGCCGGCCCCGACCTGCCCGGACCGGCCCTGTGGACGACGCCTGCGACGCCTGCTGGCGCGCTGCTTCGATGGCCGGGTGAGCGACGACGAGGCACCAGAGGTCCCCGGGCACCGGCTCGAGGCCGTCATCGGCGTCGGCGCGTCCGCCGTCGTGTGGGCGGGGACCGACGCGGCGGGGAACCCGGTCGCGGTCAAGGTGCCGCGGGTGGGTGGCGCCCCGGAGCGCCCGGTGGCCGAGCAGCAGGTGCTCCTCGCCGTCCGCCACCCGCACCTCGTGACGCTGCGGTCGGTCGTGCCGATCGCCGACGGCCGTGAGGCCCTGGTCTTCGACCGCGTCGACGGCGTGGCGCTGTCGGCGATGGTCGACGCCCGCGGTCACCTGCGAGCGGGCGAGGTGGTCACCGTGCTGACGCCGCTGTGCGACGCCGTGGCGACGCTGCACCGCGCCGGCGGTCTGCACGCCGACATCTCGGCCGGCAACGTCACCGTCACCACCGACGGCCGTCCCGTGCTGCTCGACCTCGGCGCGGCGCGCGTCGCGGGCTCGGCCGACGAGCAGGTCTGGGGGACTGCGGGATTCGTCGCCCCGGAGGTATCCGCCGGCGAACCACCTTCCGACGCGAGCGACGTGTACTCCCTCGGCGCGCTGGCCTGGTTCTGTGCCACGGGCAACGGCGCACCCGACACGATGCTGCGCCTCGACCGCGACGTCGTGTCCTCGCACGTCGGGGAGGAGCTGGCCGATGCCATCGGCGCGTGCATCGACCCCGACCCGGCCCAGCGACCCACCTCCGACGCGCTCGCGCGCCTCTTCTACGAGGCGGCACCGGCGCATCCGGTGGAGGTGGTCGTCGGCACCGACCTCGCCTCCGCCCTGACCCACCGGCTTCGCGCAGAGGCACGGGCCGACGCTCCCGAGGCCGACAGCGGGAGCGACCGGCGCCGGGCGCGATGGCCCTCGACAGCGGTCCTCTCGTCGGTCCGCGTCGTCCGCGGGGCCATGGCGGCTCGCGTGGCGCCCGCGCTACGCCGCCCCGTCGCCGTGCTCGTGGGGGCTGCCGTGGTGGCCGTCGCCGCGGGTGGCTGGGCGGTCGCGTCTCGAGCCGGCGCCGGCGCAGGCCGCCCCCTGGTGACCGGGCCGGTC